>JAOUEK010000220.1 GCA_029858755.1 Thermoleophilia bacterium | reverse complement strand
AGCCGGACGTTTGTCGCCGACCAGCGGACGAAGACCGCGAACGTCGCCCACAGGTAGCTCGCCTTGCCCCCGAAGGCCTTCGAGGCGGTGTTCGCGCGCTGTGCGATCGCCCCGGACATACCCGCGCTCGCGACGTTCGCGAACACGGCGCGGGCCTCACTCCCGTCCCAGGCGCGATACGTGACCACGCCGAGGTCGACCTCGCGCGTCTCTCCGTCGAGCGCGACGGCTGTCGCCTCCTCGATGTCGCGCGGGATGCCGAACGTGCGGACGAAATCCCAGCCGGTGCCGCGCGGGACGATCGCCACGTCGGGCGGCTCGTCCACCCCTGCGAGGCCGTTGGCCACCTCGTGCACCGACCCGTCGCCTCCGACCACGACGAGCAGGCGCGCGCCGCCGAGCGCGGAGCCCCGCGCCAGCTCGGCGAGGTGCCCCGGCCGCTCGCTGAACAGCACGTCCCCCTCCAGGCCGAGCGCGGCCGCCCGGTGGGCGAGCTCGGGCCAGCGGCGCCGCGTCGAGCCGTTCGCGCTCGCCGGGTTGACGAGGAAGACGGCGGGCCCCGGATGCCGGGCGCCGGCCCCGGCGGTCATGCGGTGACAGCGTGCAGCGCCAGCTCCGTCATCTCGTCGACTGCGCGCCTCATCTCCTCGTCGGAGATGCGGACGAACTCGCCCTCGACGATCACGTCGCTGACGATCAGCAGGCAACCCGTCCGGATGCGGCGCAGCGCACCGAGCGTGAAGAGGACGGCGGCCTCCATCTCGACGGCCAGCAGGCCGCGATCCGACCAGCGACGGGCCTGGTCGGGGTCGGGCTGGTAGAAGATGTCGCTGGAGACGATCGGGCCGACGCGCATCGGCTTGCCGAGCTTCTTCGCGTGGTGCACCGCCCCGTGGACGAGGTCGAAGTCGGCCGTCGGCACGTGCGGCTCCCCGCCCACGTAGTGCGAGGCGGTCGAATCGGCGGGCGCCGACGACACGGCGCAGAGGAGGTCACCGATCGCCAAGTCGGGCTGGAGGCCTCCGCAGGTCCCGACCCGCATGATCTTCTTCACGCCGAGCTGCACGAGCTCCTCGATCACGATCGCCGCCGACGGGCAGCCCATCCCGCTCGACTGGACGGAGACCGGCGACCCCTCGAAGGTGCCCGTGTACCCCAGCATCCCGCGCTCGGCGTTGCGTTGCACGACGTCCTCGAGGAACGTCTCGGCGATGTACCGGGCGCGCAGCGGGTCGCCGGGAAGCAGGCAGGCCTCCGCATAGTCGCCCATCTCGGCTCTCACGTGGATTGGCATGCCGGGAAGCCTACGCGGCGAGCGGTGACGCGTCACCGGTCCCGTTCGTAGAGTTCCCCCCGGCGTGCGTGTGAAGGTGATCGAGCCGACGGCGGAGCAGGTCCTGGGCTTCTGCGCCCTCGACCCGGTCGAGCGTGTCTTCCTGGAGGACGTCGCCAGGCGCGGCCAGGGCCGCTTCGTCGCGCTTCCCGGCGAGCGCGGCGCGCTGAGGGCGCTGTGTCACCTCGGCACGAACGTGGTGCCGTCCGGGGAGGGGTGCGGCGCCTTCGCCGGAAGCGCTGCCCGCTCGGGCGCCAGGATGCTGATCGGCGAGCAGCGGGCCGTGACGGAGCTCTGGGAGGCGGCTCGTCGGCGCTTGCCCCCGGCGCGGGCGGACCGCCCATTCCAGCCCGTGTACGTGATCGACCGGCCACCCGCGGCGGGCGGGTCGGGCTTGCGCCCCGCCGAGCTCGGTGACCTCGAGGCGCTCGTCCCGGCCTGCGCGGCGTCGCACGAGGAGGAGCTCGGGGTCGACCCGATGGCACGCGACCCGAGCGGCTTCCGCTGGCGGACGCGCGTCCAGGTCGAGGAGGGGCGATCGTGGATCTGGGTCGAGGACGGCGCGATCCTGTTCAAGGCGGAGGCGTCGGCGTGGACGCCGTCCGCCGTGCAGCTGCAGCAGGTCTGGGTCGACCCGATCGCCCGCCGAAGGGGCCATGCGAGCCGCGGGCTCCGCGACCTCGTCCGGCTGCTCCTGCAGCGCGCGCCCGCGGTCTGCCTCTTCGTGCGCGCCGAGAACGCTCCCGCGATCGCGCTCTACGAGTCGATCGGCATGCGGCACGTGCTCGACTACCGCAGCGTGCTCCTGTAGGCGCCGCGGTGCACGCTCTGCTCCTCGCACGCCACGCGCACAGCGCAGCGAACACGAGAGACGTGGTCAACAGTGTCCCCCCGGGGGAAGGGCTGTCGCCGTCGGGTGTGGAGCAGGCCCGTGCGCTCGGCGAGGCTCTCGCCGGCGAGTCGCTCGACCTCGGCCTGGCGACCGAGCTCCGCCGGACGAGGGAGACGTTGGAGCTCGCGCTGGCCGGTCGGCGCATCGAGATCGAGGCCTTCCCCGGCCTCAACGAGATCGGCTTCGGAGCCTTCGAGGGTGGCTTGCTCGAGCGGTACCGCGGCTGGGCGTGGACGACCGCCCCGGAGGCGCCGTGCCCCGGCGGCGGAGAGAGCCGCGCAGCCGTCGCCGCGCGCCTCGCGGGTGCCCTCGAGCGGCTGCTGGAGCGCCCGGAGCGGACGATCCTGGCCGTGTCGCACGCCCTCCCGGTCCGCTACGTGCTGGACGGGGCAGCGGCGCGCATTCCGGCGCGTCGCGTCGAGCCGGTGCCGCACGCCAATGCCTTCCGTCTCGACGCCGACGGCGTCGCCCTGGCCGCTCGCACGCTCCGCGGCTGGTCGGAGAGCCCGCGCTTCCGGGACGTCTCGGCCGGGGGATGACCCCGATCCCCCGGACGGGGCATCAGCGTCCCGCCGTATGCGACGATGACCATCTCTGATGGCTTCACTGCGGCTGTCCACGTTGGTCGCCCTCGTCGCCGCCGTCGCGGCGCTCGCCGCCGGATGCGGTGGCTCGGCGACCTCGACGCCCCCGCAGCAGCTCGACAGCCTCTCGCTCGTCGCGCAGCGCACCGCGAAGGCCGACACGGCGCGCTTCGACCTCTCGTTCGAGATGACCTTCCCCGGGGCGCCCGAGCGGCTCGCCTTCAGCGCGGACGGCGCGTTCGACACCGCGCTCGAGCGGGCGCAGATGAAGATCGACCTCTCGTCCATCGTCTCCATGCTCGGCGCGCTCGGCGGCTCGCTGGGCGGCAACACCGGGGCCCAGCTCGGGTCGCCTGACGACTGGAAGCTCGAGGTCGTGCTCGACGGCAAGGTCGCCTACATCAAGGTCCCCGCGTTCGCGGCGGACATGGTTCCCGGCGGCAAGAGCTGGGTCAAGGGCGACCTGGAGGCGCTGGCGCAGGCCGGCGGCGGCTCGGGGCTCGACGTCGGCTCGTTCGGGGCCAGCGACCCACGTGACGTGCTGAAGGCGCTGGAGGCGGTAGCGGGCGACCTGGAGCTCGTCGGCCGCGACTCGCAGCGGGGTGTCGACACGACGCACTACCGCGCCACCCTCGATCTGCGCTCGCTGCTCGAGACCACTGTCGGGAAGGAGGCGGCCGGCATGCTCGGGGGCCTCGACCAGATGCTCGAGCAATCCGGGCTGTCGACGATCCCGCTCGACGTCTGGGTCGACGACGAGCAGCTGCTCCGTCGTCTGGACATGGACTTCTCGATGACGCCGCCCGGTCAGCAGGGCACGCTCGAGGCGTCGATGAGCTTCGAGCTGTACGACTACGGCGAGCCGCTCTTCATCGAGCTGCCGCCCGCGGACGACGTGGCCGACGCGTCGGCCCTGCAACAGGGCTCCTGACCCGAGAGCGGGGCCACCCGCTCGATCAGGGGTGCGGCTGCGTCACAATGACGCCATGCCCCGGGACGTCAGAGCGCTGGTCGAGGCGTTCACCCGCCGGCACGACCTGATCCAGCCCGGTGAGGAGGTGACGTGCCTCGTCTCGGGTGGCGCCGACTCCACGTGCCTCTGGCACGTCCTCGGCGAGCTGGGGTACGCCGTTCGCGCGGTTCACGTGCACCACGGCGTGCGGGGCGAGGCGGCCGACGCCGACGCCGAGCACTGCGCGGAGACGATGGGGGCGACCATCGTGCGTGTCACGCCGTCGGACGACACGGAGGCGGCCCTGCGTGACGCCCGCTACGCGGCGACCGAGGGCCTCGGGCTGCGCGCGACCGGGCACACGGCAACCGATCAGCTGGAGACCGTCGTCTATCGACTGCTCGCCAGCGGCTCCACCCGCGGCATCAGGGCGCGGCGGGCCGACGGCGTCGTCCGCCCCCTCCTCGACGTACGACGCGAAGAGGCGGAGGCGTACTGCCGTGAGCACGGCCTCGCCACCCGCGAGGACGAGACCAACCCGGGGACGGTGCGCGGCGTGATCCGCGACGAGGTGCTGCCGCTGCTGCGGCGCGTCGACCCCCGGGCCGAGGCGAACCTGCTCGCGCTCGCTGCCGAGCGTCCGCGGCTGCCGCGCGCCCTCGAGGCGTCGCTCGTGGAGCTGCTCTCCTCGCGTGAGGGCACCAGGCGGGCCGACCTCGGCGGCGGCGTGCAGGCGGTGCGCGAGTACGAGGAGCTCCGTCTCGAAGGCGAGGTGCGCTGGGGGCCCTGGTCGCTCTCGGCCAGCCGCCCGGGGCTCGTCGTCCGCGGCCGTCGTCCCGGCGATCGGCTCGCGGGGCGCCGACGGAAAGTGCAGGATGTGCTCGTGGACGCG
>JAOUEK010000219.1 GCA_029858755.1 Thermoleophilia bacterium | reverse complement strand
GCGTCGACGAAGGCGGCCGAGTTCGTCGACGCCGGGTTCACGGAGCTGAAGCTCAAGGTCGGCCGGGACTTCGGCCAGGACCACGACACGCTCGCCGCGATCCGTGACCGCGTGGGCATGGGCGTGAAGATCCGGATCGACGCCAACATGAACTGGAGCGTCCCCGCCGCGGTGAAGTGGATCCGGGGCCTCGAGCGCTTCGAGCTGCAGTACGTGGAGCAACCGGTGCCCGACTTCGACCTCGCCGGCATGGCGCAGGTGCGCCGCTCGGTCGCCGTGCCGGTCGCGGCGGACGAGGCGTGCACCGACCTCCGCTCCGCCGTCGAGCTGGTCAAGGCGGACGCCTGCGACGTCTTCGTCGTGTACCCGTCCGAGGCGGGCGGCCTGACGCGGGCGCGCCAGATCGCCGCGCTCGCGGACACCGTGGGCAAGTGGTGCGCGATCGGCAGCTGGGCGGAGTTCGGCGTCTCGACCGCCGGCAACGCGCAGCTCGTCGCGTCGTCCACGAACTTCCCGTTCGCCTGCGACACCCACTACCCACTGCAGGAGTTCGACGTCCTCGCCGAGCCGCTCCGGATGACAACCGGCGTTCTCGCCGTTCCCCGCGGCCCGGGCCTGGGCGTCGAGCTCGACGAGGAGGCAGTCGATCGCCTCGCCAACTTCGAGGTCCGTGAGTCCGTCTTCTATGACGAGATCGACGGAGCAGCGCCGAGGGTCGGTCAGATTCTCTGACGACCGCATCGAAAGGAGAGTGACGCACATGTCAGACGCTCCGACGTCCGACGGCCCGGTCGCAGGCGGGCTCAACCGCAAGGAGCTCCTCAAGAAGGGCGGCGCCGCCGGCGTCGCCGTCGCCGCTGCCGGATCGCTCGCCGGCAAGGCTACCGGTGCGCCGAAGCGGATCGGCGCGGTTCCGAAGAAGGGCGGGAAGCTCACCTTCGCGCTCGAGCAGGACCCCGTGCACATCGCGCCGTTCGGCGCCATCCTCACCTCGAACCACTGGGGCAAGGAGCCGATGTACGAGTCCCTGATCGAGTGGGACGCGAAGCTGAACCAGCGCCCGGCGCTCGCCGCAAGCTGGAAGGTGGTGGACAACAAGACGATCGACTTCACGCTGCGCCAGGGCGTCCGCTTCCACAACGGCAAGGAGGTCACCGCCGCCGATGTCGTGTACTCGGTCAACGGCTGGCTCAACCCGCCGCTGCCAGGCAGCGTCTCCACGACCGGCCAGATCCCGTCGATCGAGTCGGCCGTCGCGCGGAGCAAGTACGTCGTCCGCTTCAACCTGAAGAAGCCGGACGCCAGGCTGTTCGGCTTCCTGGCGTGGACGCGCTACTCGGCGATCGTGCCCCAGGGCATGTACGACCAGGTGAACGCGGCCCGCGAGGGCATCGGCACGGGGCCGTTCCGGCTCGTCAGCTTCGTCCCCGGCCAGGGCACGGAGTACGCCGCCTTCGCCAACTACCGCAAGAAGGGGCTCCCGTACCTGAGTCAGCTCTCGCTGCCGACGCTCCCCGACGAGCAGGCGCGGATCGCCGCGCTGCGCGCCGGGGCGATCGACGGCTGCACGCTGTCCCCCGACGGGGCGAAGTCGTTCCAGGGCAACAGCAACTTCAAGGTGCTCCGCGGCCTCACGGCGGCCTTCCGCGAGCTGCAGTTCACACAGAAGGTCGGCGTCGACAAGCCGTGGGACGACAAGCGCGTCCGCCAGGCGGTCAACTTCGCGATCAACCGCCAGGAGATCATCGACAAGGTGTACGGCGGCTTCGGCGAGTTCTCGGGTCACGTGCCGCCGGGTTACGGCCCGTGGCCGCTGACGCGTGCCGAGCTCCGCAACAAGTACCTCAAGTTCAACCTCGCGCAGGCACGCACGCTGATGCGGCAGGCCGGCTTCGCGAACGGCTTCGAGGTGACGATGTCGACGTTCTCCACCCCGCTCGACTTCGGGCAGGTGGCGGCGGTGATCAAGTCCCAGCTGAACCAGATCGGCATCCAGGTGAACATCAAGGCCGAGGAGCCGGGCACCTTCGCGGCGAACAACGGCCGCGGCAACTTCGAGTGGGACCTCACGGCCCGCGGCATGCGCGGCGACGTGGACGGTTACACGGCGGAGTTCAACCCGGTCTCCAACGCCTACAAGATCTGGTACCCGAAGTACAAGAACGTGAAGATGTGGCGGCTGGTCGGGAACGGCTCCATCACCCTCGACCCGAAGAAGCGCCTTGCCATGTACAAGGAGCTGCAGCGGATCCTGCTCGAGGAGCAGCTGCAGTCGCCACTCGTGGCGGTGACGAAGTTCCAGGTCGTGCGCAGGCGTGTGAACAACATGTACGTCGCCTTCAGCGACTTCAACACCGGTCTCAAGACCGCATGGGTCTCGTAGCCCGAGCGGACGCTTTCGGCGCCCGGAGGGCCTGCTGCGGCAGGCCCTCCGGGCGGGCTTCGTCTCCGGTCGGCCACCCGGCCTGACGCCGTCGCGTGCTCGGCTTCGTCGCGCGCCGCGTCCTCCTGATGATCCCGACGGTGGTCGGGATCTCGATCATCATCTTCCTGATGGTGCGCCTGATGCCGGGCGACATCATCGACATCCTCTTCGGCGCCGACATCCAGGTGAGCGAGGAGGAGAAGCAGCAGGCACGCATCGCCCTGGGGATCGAAGGCTCGTACCCGGAGCAGTACTGGAACTGGGCGTCGGGCGTCGTCACGGGCGACTTCGGGCAGTCGTTCCGGAACGCCGAGCCCGTGCTCGACGTGCTGCTGCGGGCCGTGCCGATCACGTTCGAGCTGATGATCCTCTCACTGCTGATCGCCGTGCTGATCGGCGTCCCGCTCGGCGTGATCTCCGCCGTGCGGCGTGACTCGTCGAGCGACTACGCGGCGCGCGTCGGCGGGCTCGTCGGCATCAGCATCCCCAACTTCTGGCTCGCCACGTTGCTCCTCCTGTTCACCTCGAGGGTGTTCGGCTGGGTGCCGCCGCTCGGCTACGTGTCGTTCTTCGACGACCCGCTGACGAACCTCACCCAGTTCGTCCTCCCCGCGATCTCGATCTCCGTGTTCACGCTCGCGATCGTGATGCGGATGGTTCGCGCCACGATGCTCGAGGTGCTGAGCCAGGACTACGTCCGCACGGCGCGGGCGAAGGGCGTCCAGCGCAGGCTCGTCATCTACCGGCACGCGCTGCGGAACGCGCTCATCCCCGTGGTCACGGTGGTCGGCTTCGAGATCGGCATCCTCATGGGCGGCGCCGCGATCGTCGAGATCATCTTCGGGCTGCCCGGCGTCGGCTACGTGCTCCTCAACTCCATCTTCAACCGCGACTACCCGCTCGTACAGGGCGCGACGCTCATGATCGCCGTGATCTTCGTGCTCGCCAACCTGCTGGTCGACATCGTCTACGGCTGGCTCGACCCGCGCATCTCGCAGCATTGAGCGACCCGCGCCCCACCAACCGCCCCGTGCTCGCCGCCGACGCGGCCGGCGACGCCGTCGGCGCGTGGGAGGCGATGCCGCGACGCCGGCTCGCGTTCCTCGGCCGCTGGCACAACCCGATCGGGATCGTCGGCGCGGCGGTGATCGGCTTCAACGTGCTTCTCGCGCTGTTCGGCGCGCTCGTGTGGTCCGTCGACCCGGACGCGCAGGACGCGGAGCGGCTGCTGCCGCCGAGCTGGGGCAACCCGATGGGGACGGACGAGCTCGGGAGGGATGTGCTGGCCCGGATCATCCACGGGGCGCAGGTGTCGCTGCAGGTGGGGGCGATCGCGGTCGGCATCGCCCTGGTGGCCGGCACGCTGATCGGGCTCTTCGCGGGCTTCCACCGGGGCGTGGTCGACGCCGTCCTGATGCGGGTCGTCGACCTCATGTTCGCGTTCCCGGGCCTCGTGCTCGCGATCGTGATCGCCGGCCTGCTCGGCCCGAGCCGGCGGAACGCGATGATCGCGATCGGGATCGTGATCACGCCGGCGTTCGCCCGGGTCGTCCGGGGAGCGGTGCTCGAGGTGATGGGCTTCCCGTACATCGAGTCGACGCGCGCCCTCGGCGCCTCCAGCCGGCGCGTGATGACGCGCCACCTGCTGCCCAACATCGCGGCGCCGCTGATCGTGCTCGTGACCGTGTACCTCTCGACCGCGATCCTCGCGGAGGCGGCGCTCAGCTTCCTCGGCCTCGGCACGCAGCCCCCGGAGGCGTCGTGGGGCGGCATGCTGAACACGGCACGCTCCTACATCGACGCCGCGTGGTGGCTCTCGATCTTCCCCGGTGCGGCGATCATGTTCGTCTGCCTCGGCTTCAACTTCCTCGGCGACGGGCTCCGCGACATCCTCGACCCCCGCCTCGGCCCGACGGTCGGCGACATCCCGGTCAAGAAGTAGCCCGTGGGCCTCGACGTCCTCATCCGAGGTGGCTGGATCGCCGACGGCACCGGCAGCCCGCCCTTCCTGGGCGACGTCGCCGTCGTCGACGGGCGCATCGAGGAGGTCGGCAGGCTCGCGCCCGAGGCCACGGCCGCCCGGGTGATCGACGCGGCCGGGAAGATCGTCTGCCCCGGCTTCGTCGACCCGCACTCGCACAGCGACTTCTCGCTGCTCACGAACCCGACCGCGGAGAGCACGATCAGGCAGGGCGTGACCACCGAGATCGTCGGCAACTGCGGCTGGAGCTACGCGCCGGTGACGGATCGCTCCCGC
>JAOUEK010000217.1 GCA_029858755.1 Thermoleophilia bacterium | reverse complement strand
GCCGCAGGTGCTCCTCCGACCGGGGGAAGACCATCGTGCTTCAGGTGAAGACGATGTCGTCCCACCAGTGACGGGCCGGGACGAGGAAGTGCGCAAGCAGGTCGGCGCCCCGTGCCAGCTCGCCCTCGACGACCTCGAGCCGCAGCGGATCGCCGCAGCACGCGCAGACGGTGTCCACGACGCCGTCGCCGTGGAACGCTCCCGGGATCCCGAGCGCGTCCCAGCAGCAGGTGCCCGTCCAGGTGCGGCCGGCGGCCGTGACCCGATGCGGCGTGCGATCGAAGCAGAAGGGGTTGGCGGCCCAGATCGCCGTCGTGCCCGGATAGAGGACGAGCGCGTGGGCGTCGTGGAGCCGCCGGTACGCGGCCTCGACCTCCGCCTCCCCGGTTTCGAGCGCCGCCGCCGTCTCCGCGACCGTCGGCGGCCGCGCGCTCGCGACGACCGCGAAGTAGACGTGTCGCCGCACGTCGAGGTCGAAGGCCTCCACGCGGCGGATCATGCAACATCGATACGGGAATCCACGGATCCGAATCCGCGTGACGCACGATGGCGGCGTCAGGGACTCGTGTGACGGTGCCGCCATGCACCGTGACCTGGAGCATCATCAGCTCTGCACGCTCGAGCTCATAGCCGAAGGGCACGCGGGACGCTGCCCGGGCGATCAGTGCGCCTTCTGGGAGAGGGGATGCGCGCTCGCCCGTCTCGAGGCGGAGCTCGATACGCGGCCGGAGGTTGCGCAGCTGCTGCTCGACCTCCGCAGGGAGATCGAGGCAGGTCGCAAGTTCCCGCTGGACGAGGCCCGCGTGTGGTTCTCCCACATCCTCAACGTGGAGGAGGGGATCGAGCAGGAGGGAGAGGCCCCCGCGCTCGAGCATCGCGGCCCGGCAGGCGGGGCGATGTCGCCGGTGTGACGAGCGGATCAGCTGGCGACGAGACGGCGGGCGCCGACCAGGCGCTCGCCGTAGTGGTGTGCGAGCGGGACGATCTTCACGCGCTCGCCGCTCTGTGGCGCGTGGATCATCTTCCCGGCGCCGAGGTAGATGCCGACGTGCCCGAGCCCGTAGGAGAAGACGAGGTCGCCGGGCCGGAGTCGTGACAGGGCCACGGGCCGGCCGAGGCCGTACTGCGCCGCGGCGTTGTGCGGGAGCGCGACGCCGAGCTTCCCGTAGACGAAGCGCGTGAAGCCGGAGCAGTCGAAGCCAACGGGGGTGGCGCCGCCGTAGCGGTACGGGGCGCCGAGCCACCTCGGAGCCAGCCGGGCGGCGCGCTCGCCGAGCGTCGCCCGTCGGGGGATCGGCCGCAAGGGGACCTCGAGCGGCCACGGCCGAGGCGCGGCGGTGGTCGCGAGCGGCCCCGCCGCCCCGGCAGGCTCCGGGCCCGTCCCGGCGCCGGGCGCGCCGCCTGCGACGACAAGTGTGACGAGCGCGAGCAGGCGGACGTGTCGGAGACGAGGCATGGGTCGGGACGCGCGAGGCCGCGGAAGGGAAGGACGGCGGCCGCCGGCTGTCGGGAGCTGCAGAAGGTATCGGAATGCAGGGGAATCCCGCGTCACTCGTTCGAGGGCACGGGCACCCGGGGTCTGGCTGAAGCCACACCCCGGGGTCACGTCGACCTGGCCCGGCTCCGGGAGGGGCTTCAACCTCATCCCGCCGTGAGGCGATCAGTGGCGGAAGTGGCGGCGGTGGGTGAAGACCATCGCCGAGCCTGCGTCGCGAACGGCGGCGATCACCTCGTCGTCTCGCTTGGAGCCGCCCGGCTGGATCAGGGCGGCGACGCCGGCTTCCAGTGCGAGCGCGGGGCCGTCGGCGAAGGGGAAGAACGCGTCGGAGGCGAGCACCGCACCCACCGTCTCGTGACCGTGCTCGCGCGCCTTCGCGAGCGCGATGCGAACCGCGTCCACGCGGCTCATCTGCCCGGCGCCGATGCCGATCGTCGCCCCGTCCGTCGCGATCACGATCGCGTTGGAGGTGACGTGCTTGACGACGGTCCACGCGAACAGCAGGTCGCGCCACGTCTCGTCGGCGACCTCGCCGCAGACCACGTCCATGCCGTCGCGAAGATCCGGCCCGCGGTCCGGCTCCTGCACGAGCAGCCCGCCGACGACGCGTCGCACGTCGGGGGCTGCGAGGTCGGAGGCGCGGCGCTCGAGGTCGTTCAGCACCCGCGTCCCCTGCTTGCGCGACAGCGCCTCTGTCGCCTGCTCGTCGTAGCCCGGCGCGAGCAGCACCTCGACGAACTGCTCCGCCAGCGCCTCGCCGAGCGCCGCGCTCACGGCGCCGTCGAGGACGACGACGCCGCCGAAAGCCGAGACCGGGTCGGCGGCGAGCGCCTTCCCGTACGCCTTCTCCGCGGTCGCGCCCAGCGCAGCGCCGCACGGGTTCGCGTGCTTGACGATCACGCAGGCGGGGCCCGCCAGCTCGCCGATCAGCTCACGCGCTGCGGACAGGTCGTTGAGGTTGTTGAACGAGAGCGGCTTCCCCTGGAGCTGCTCGACGCGAGAGAGGAGATGCGTGCGCGAGCCGCGCTCCACGTAGTACGCGGCGCGCTGGTGCGGGTTCTCGCCGTAGGAGAGCTCGGCGGCGCGCTCGTGGGCCGAGACCAGCAGCTCGGGCAGCGGCTCGCCGCGCGAGAGCCAGCCGGCGACCGCGGCGTCGTAGGCGGCCGTGGTCGCGAAGGCGCGGAGCGCGAGCGCACGGCGCGTCTCCTCCGAGACGTCGCCGACGCGCCGCAGCTCGTCGAGCACGGGCCCGTAGTCCTCGGGCCTGCAGATCGGCACGACGTGGGCGTGGTTCTTGGCGGCGGCCCGCAGCATCGCGGGCCCGCCGACGTCGATCTGCTCGACCGCCGCCTGCCAGGTGACGCCGAGACGGCCGACGGTCTCCTCGAACGGGTAGAGGTTGACGCAGACGAGGTCGATCGGCGCGATCCCGTGGCGCTCCAGGTCGTCGAGGTCGCCGGGCACGTCGCGTCGGGCGAGGATCCCGCCGTGCACCGCCGGATGCAGTGTCACCACTCGGTGGCCGAGCATCTCCTGGAAGCCGGTCAGCTCCTCCAGCGGCACCACGTCGAGCCCCGCCTCGCGCAGCACCTGCGCGGTGCCGCCGCTCGCGAGCAGCTCCACCTCGGCGGAGGCGAGCCCCTGCGCGAACGCGACGAGCCCGGTCTTGTCGTAGGTGGAGAGGAGGGCGCGGCGCACGCTATTCCTCCGCAGAGCACGGATCCGCTGGGGCGGATCCGTGCTCGCGACAACCCCTGAAGCGGCCGCTGTCGCGGCCGATGCCGGTCATCGGCAGACCGCAGCGTGCCTCAGAGCCTCTCACGGTGCGATCAGCTCCCGCACCACTGCGGGCAGGAGCCTGTGCTCGACGGCCTGGACACGCGCACGCAGGCTCTCCGGCGTGTCACCCACTTCGACCGGGACGCGCTCCGCCCGGATCACGGCACCGGTGTCGACGCCCTCGTCCACCCAGTGGATCGTGGCGGCCGTCTCGGACACGCGCGCGGCGAGCACGTCCTCGATCGGGTGGGCTCCCGGGAACGCCGGCAGCGGCGCCGAGTGCGTGTTCACGATCCGGCCGGAGTACGCCTCGAAGAACGGGGCACGCAGGATGTGCATGTAGCCGGCGAGCACGACGAGCTCGACGCCGTGCGCCTGCAGCCAGTCCGCGAGCGCGGCGTCGCGCTGCTCGCGGCTCTCGAAGTCCGCCGCGTCGAAGACGGCGGTGACGATTCCGGCCGCCTCGGCGCGGGCGAGCGCCGGAGCCTGCCCGCGGTTCGACGCGACGGCGGCGATGGGCAGGCCGGCGTCGATCAGCGCCTGGAGGTTCGTGCCCCGGCCGCTGACCAGGACGCCGATCAGGCGTCCGCCCAGGTCACTCCCTCCCCCGGCTCGATGCCGCCGATCACGCGATCGTGCGGCGTCACGTCCCCCGCAGGCACGATCGCGCAGTAGCCGATGCCGATGTTGAACACACGGCGCAGCTCCTCCTCGGGGACGCCGTGCTCGGCCAGCCATGCGAACACCGGCGGGCGCTCCCAGGCGGTCGGGTCGACGACGGCGCCGAGCCCGGGCGGCAGCACGCGCGAGAGGTTGCCCGCGATCCCGCCCCCGGTGACGTGCGCGAGCGCGCGCACGTCGGCCCGTAGCCGGAAGGCCCGAACATCGTCGAGGTAGCAGCGTGTCGGTGGTAGCAGCAGGTCGGCGTCGAAGGGGTCGTCGCCGACGATCCGGCGGACGAGCGAGAACCCGTTGGCATGGATCCCTGCCGAGGGAAGCCCCACGACGACGTCACCCGCCGCTACACGCGAGCCGTCGATCACCCGGTCGCGGTCGACGAGACCGACGATCGTCCCCGCGAAGTCGATCTCACCCTCGCGGTAGACGCCCGGCAGCTCGGCGGTCTCGCCGCCGAGGATGGCGCAGCCGGCGGCGCGGCACGCCTCCGCCGCGCCCTCGACGAGCTCTGTCACCTCCTCCGGGTCGATCGTGGCCGCGGCAACGTAGTCGAGGAAGAACAGGGGTTCCGCACCTGTGGTGAGCACGTCGTTGACGCCGTGCGCGACGAGATCGATCCCGCACCAGCGCAGCTTGCCCGCCCTGCGCGCGAGCACGAGCTTCGAGCCGACCCCGTCGGTGGACGCCGCCAGCAGCCGTCGCTCGTCGAGCGCGTAGAGGCCTGCGAAGG
>JAOUEK010000218.1 GCA_029858755.1 Thermoleophilia bacterium | reverse complement strand
TCGCCTTCGTCGAGCCCTTCGCTTTCGGCGGCATGACGCGGATCGTCCGTCCCAGCATCGGCATCGCCATGGCGGAGCGGGGGACGACGGCCGAGCAGCTCCTCCGCCACGCGGATGCCGCCATGTACGCGGCCAAGGACGACGAGGTTCGGCACGTCGCCACCTACGAGGCCGACACCCATGCCGTCACCCAGCGGCGGCGTGCGCTCGCGCTCGAGCTCGACCGCGCCTTGAGGCAGCACGAGATCGAGCCGCGCTTCCAGCCGGTAGTGAGCCTGGCCGACGGAGCGATCCACGCCTTCGAGTCGCTCGTGCGCTGGGCGCACCCCGTGAACGGCGTGATGAGCCCGGGTGAGTTCCTCGCCGTCGCCGACAACCGCCAGCTGGCGGGGATCGGCACGCGCATGATCCGCGAGGCCTGCCGGCACGCGAGCCTGTGGCAGGACCGCGGTGCGTCGCATCGGCCCGTGGGCATCTGGATCAACCTCTCGGCGGTCGACGTCGCGAGCCCCACGCTCGTCGAAGACGTCGCCGGCGCGCTCGCCACCTTCCACGTCGATCCCGCGCTCGTCACCCTCGAGATCACCGAGCACGACGTGATCATCGGGGAGGAGGAGGCGATCGAGCGACTGATCGCGCTCCGCGAGACCGGGGTGCGCATCGCGATCGACGACTTCGGCACCGGCTACTCGTCGCTCAGCCGCCTCGGCGAGTTTCCTCTCGACATGCTGAAGATTCCGCAGCCGTTCGTCGACCGGCTCGTCGACGACGCGGACGACCGCAAGCTGGTGACCGCGATCCTCGGCCTCGCCGCCTCGCTCGGCCTGGGAGTCGTCGCCGAAGGCGTCGAGCACGAGACCCAGGCCGGAATCCTGCGAGAGCTCGGCTGCACGCTCGCGCAGGGCTACCTCTATGCGCCGCCGCTCGACGGGGACTACGTGATCCGACTGCTCGAGTCGGCGATGACGCTCCCGCCCCGGCACGGCTTCCAGTGGGCACGGCTAGGGCAGCCGGGGAC
Organism: Thermoleophilia bacterium; assembly: GCA_029858755.1. Classification (GTDB taxonomy): domain Bacteria; phylum Actinomycetota; class Thermoleophilia; order Gaiellales; family Gaiellaceae; genus Gaiella. The sequence continues at coordinate 3,667 of JAOUEK010000218.1, read as the reverse complement.
CTCGCACCGCGACGTCGCGTAGCGCCCGTCGCCGACGACCACGCGCCTTCTCCCGGCGGCCGGGACGTCCGCCGCGGTGGGTAGCCTCGCGCTCGCATGCACCTGCGGACCATCAAGATCCGCGGCTTCAAGTCGTTCCCCGATCCGGTCGAGGTCAAGCTCGAGCCGGGAGTGGCCGTCGTGGTCGGGCCCAACGGCTCCGGGAAGTCGAACGTCGCCGACGCGATCGTCTGGGCTGCCGGCTCGCTCACCCCGTCGGCGCTCCGCGCCGAGAAGCCTGACGACGTCCTCTTCGCCGGCGGCGGCGACGCGCGGCCGGCCGATCACTGTGACGTGGAGCTCGTCTTCGACAACGAGGACGGCGGCTTCGGGCCGGGGCTCGACTTCACGGAGGTCTCGATCGCGCGGCGGCTGATCCGGGGCGGCGAGGGGCAGTACCTCGTCAACCGCACGCCCGTGCGCCGCACCGATCTCGTCGAGCTGCTGGCCGACGTCGGCCTCGGCGGCTCCATGCACTCGATCGTGTCGCAGGGGAAGGTCGACGCCGTGCTCGCCTCGAAGCCCTCCGACCGGCGGGCGCTCGTCGAGGAGGCGGCCGGCCTGGGCAAGTTCAAGCAGCGCAGGCACCGGGCGGAGCTCAAGCTCGCTCGTGTCGCCGTCCAGGTCGAGCGCGCGCGCGACGTCGAGGACGAGGTGCGCAAGCGCCTCCGGCCGCTCGCGCTGCAGGCCACGGCAGCCGAGCGCGCCGAGAAGCTCGCAGTCGAGATCGCGGTGGTGCGCGCCCGCTTGGCGGAGCTCGACCTCGCGTCGATCGCGGACCGGCGGACGGCCACCGACGAGGTGCGCCAGGGTGCGCAGCTCGCGCGGCGGGGTACGCAGGAGCGGCTGCGCGCCCTGCTCGCGGAGCGCGAATCGGCCGAGGAGGAGCTGTCGGACGCCGCCGGGCGACGGGAAGCTGCCCTGGGCGCCCTCTACCGGCTCGAGGGGGCCGCCGAGCGCCTGTCCATCCGCCGGGAGACCGCGGCCGCGCTGGCAACCCGACTGGAGGAGGACGTGACCGAGGCGCTGCGCGCGCTCGCCGGCCGCAGCGACGAGGCGGCGCAAGCGCTGGAGCACGCAGCCCGCGTCGCGGCCGCCGAGGCGCGCGACGCGGCGCAGGCGAGCGGGCAGGCGGCAGAGCGCAGCCGCCACGCGCACGCACGGCTCGCGGCTGCGGAGCGCGCTGCCGCAAGGGACGCGGAGGAGCGCCTCGACGTCGTTCGCCGCGAGCGACACGCATTGGAGGCGGCCTTCGCCGACGCCGCCGGCGGGGAGGAGGGCGCGAGCCGCTCGCTCGTCGCCCTCGGCAGCGCCCGCGGCCGGCTCGCCGCCCGGGCCGAGAACGCCGCGAGCCTGGCAGCGGAGGCACGGGCGCAGCTGGCGGACGCGCAAGCCCGCGCCGCGCGCGGTGAGCCGCGACCGTCCGAGCTCTCCCGCGCCGCCGACGAGGCGCGCGCCGCCGCCCGTGTCGCCGGCAGCGAGCGAGACGACGTCGTGGAGCGCGCCCGGTCGGCGCGCGATCGCCTCGGCGCGCTCGAGCGCGCCCTGGCCGAGCGCGAGGGGCTCCCGCCCGCGGCCCGCGCACTGGCCGAGGCCGGGGAGCGGCTCGCCATCAGCGAGGTTGCCGTCGAGTCGGGGCGCGAGCGCGCCGTGGCCGCCGCCCTCGGCCCGCGCGCGTCCGCCGTGCTCGCCGCCGACGCGCAGGCGGGGCTCGACCTGCTCAAGCGGGCGAGCGACCAGGGTCTGGGCAGCCTCGTCGTGCTCGCCGGCCGCGACCCCGCCGCAATCGTCGCCGGGCTCCCGGTCGTCACGCTCGACGAGCTGCTCGATGCACGGGCCGCGTCCGTGACGGAGGAGGGGTTCGGCTACGACCCGGAGCGCGGCGAGCTCTGGTTCGCGGGCGAGGCCGCGGAGGCGGTGCTGCTCGAGATGGACGCGCGGCGCGCCGTGCTCGCCGAGGAGGTGGCGGCGCTGACGACTCGCGCGGCCCAGGCGGAGCGCGAGGCCACGGCTGCGGCGGGCGTGGCGGCTGCGGCCGAGACGGCGTACGCGGCGGTGGCGCACCTCCGCGAGCGCGTCGACGACCCGGCGCTCCTGGAACGCATCTCGTGTCGCGCGGCCGAGCTCGAGGCCCAGCTCGAGCGGGCAACGGCGCTCGTCGCCCGCCTGGAGGCGCCGCTCGCTGCGCAGGTCATCGCGGGACGCGACCGCTCGGCCGCGCTCGGCGACGACCTGCGCCGGCTCGCGGAGCTCGAGGCGGAAGCCCGTCGCCAGGCCGCGGCGGCGGCCACCGGTGCGCAGGCGGCCGAGGTCGTCGTGGCGCGTCTGGGCGGCGTCGTCGCGGGCGTGGCGGTGGAAGGCGACTCAGACCGGGAGCAGCTCGGGCGGGAGGCCCGCGAGGCAGCAGCGGCGGCCGACGAGGCGGCGCGGCGCGCCCGTGAGGCGGCCGACCGAGCCCGCGCCGCCGAGGCGGCGCACCACGAGCGCGCACCGCGGCGCGTCGGAGCCGACGCGGACCTGCTGCGCCGCCTCGGCGCGGTGGCGACGTCGCTCGGTGCGACTCTCGAGCGCGCCGCGGCGCTTGCCGATCGCTTCCAGGCACCCGTGCGCGCACGGGCCGACGCAGGTGCGACGCGCGCCTCCGAGCTCGGTGCGGAGCTGAGGCGCCTCGGCGCCGCCGAGGTGGAGCTCCGGGCCGCGGCCGACGAGGCGAGCGAGCGCCTGACGGGGATCGAGGTCGAGATCGCGCGTCTCGACGGGGAGGCCCAGGAGGCGCAGCGCCGGCTCGACACTGCACGGGAGGGGCTCCCCGACGACGTCGAGCGGCCGCAGGCGCCGGACGGGTCGCGCGACGAGCTCGCCGCCCGCGCCGACCGGCTCGAGACGCGACGCGAGGCCCTCGGTCGCGTCAACCCGCTGGCCAAGGAGGAGTACGCCGCCGAGAAGGAGCGGCTCGAGGAGCTGGCGGCGCAGCGCCACGACCTGGAGGAGTCCCTGACCGAGCTCGAGCGCCTGCGCGACGACCTGGCCGAGACGGTCACACGGCGCTTCGACGAGACGTTCGCCGCGGTCTCCGCGAACTTCACCGAGGTGTCACAGACGCTGTTCCCGGGCGGCGAGGGCCGCCTGCGGCTCGTCGAGCCCGAGGAGGAGGGCGGCGAGCCGGGGGTCGAGGTCGAGCTCCGGCCGGCCGGGAAGCGGATCACCCGCCTGTCGCTGCTCTCCGGCGGCGAGAAGGCGCTCGGCGCGATCTCGTTCCTGTTCGCGCTGTTCCTCGCCAAGCCGTGCCCCTTCTACCTGCTGGACGAGGTCGAGGCGGCGCTCGACGACACGAACATCACCCGCTTCGTCGAGCTGCTGCGGCGGTACGCCGACCGGGCCCAGTTCGTCGTGATCACGCACCAGAAGCGAACGATGGAGGCGGCCGACGTGCTCTACGGCGTGACCATGGGCGGCGACGGCATCTCCCAGGTCGTCTCGCGTCGCCTCCCGCGCCACGAGCACGCGGCCGCAACCGCCTAGCTGTCCTGCCTACAGAGGTTGTGAACGGCTGAGGTGTTATCCGGCCCTCCTTTGAGGCTGTGGGTCTTCCCGGACTCACGCCCAAAGGAGGGCTCGGATGTCGTTG
>JAOUEK010000216.1 GCA_029858755.1 Thermoleophilia bacterium | reverse complement strand
AAGCTCCTCCAGGTGGTGCGTGGTCGTGACCAGCGCGAGCTCCGGCTCTTCCGCCACGAGCCGGTCGAGCGCGCCGAGCAGCGTCTCGCGGCCGGCCAGGTCGAGGCCCGAGCCCGGCTCGTCCAGCAGCAGCAGGCGCGGCCGGGGGACGAGTGCCCGCGCGATCAACGTCCGCGTGCGCTCGCCGTGAGAGCAGTCTGCGAACCGCCGCTCCGCGAGGCCCGTCAGCCCGAACTGGTCGAGCAACGCCTCGACCCGCGCCCTGCCGGCCGCGTCGAGGCGCTCGGGGAACCAGCCGATCGTCTGCGTCGCCCCTGTCTGGACGACGTCGCGGACGGTCAGTGCCGGTGCGAAGCGCCGGCCGGCACGCGCGTCGACGAACCCGATCTCCTCGCGCAGCCGGAAGACGTCGGTGCGGCCGAGCGTGCGCCCGAGGATCACCGCGTCGCCCCGGCTGGGGAACTCGACTGCGCCGGCGACCGTGAGCAGGGTCGTCTTGCCGGCCCCGTTCGGGCCGAGCAGCGCCCAGCGCTCGCCGCTGCCCACGTCCCAGTCCACGCCGTCGAGGATGGGCACCCGCGTACCGCTCCGCGCCTGCCAGCGCCAGACCGACACGCCGCGCAGAGAGAGTCGCCGATCCACGCTGCGACGCTAGCTGGAGCGGTCGGCGGGCGTTGCACGACCCGTGCCCCTGGAGTGTTTGACGCGTTCCGCGACCGCCCCTACCCTATTGACTGACTAGTCAATCGATCCGTAGGAGCGCCGTATGGCCACGTTGGAGACCGGCGTCGCGGGGGGCGTGTCGTTCGCCCTCACCGACGAGCAGCGCGAGCTGCGCGCGCTGGCGCGCGAGTTCGCCGAGAAGGAGATCCGCCCGAAGGCGGCCGAGTACGACGAGCACCAGACGCACGCGGCCGACGTGGTCGCGAAAGCGCACGAGGTCGGCCTCATCAACCTGCACATTCCCGAGCGCCTCGGGGGACTCGACCTTTCCGCCTTCGACGGCATCCTCGTCAACGAGGAGCTCAACTGGGGGTGCTCGGGCATCGGCACCACGCTCTGCGCCAACGGCCTCGCCGCCGGACCGATCCTCGTCGCAGGGACGGAGGAGCAGCAGGCGGAGTGGCTTGGCCCGCTCGTATCCGAGCCGATCCTCGGCTGCTTCGGGCTCACCGAGCCCGGCGCGGGCTCCGACGTGTCCGGCATCTCCACGACGGCGGTGCGCACGGGCGACGAGTACGTGATCAACGGGTCGAAGATGTTCATCACGAACGCCGGGCCGGCGTCGTGGATCGTCTGCTTCGCCTCGACCGATCGGTCGAAGGGCCACAAGGGGCTGTCCGCATTCGTGGTGCCGATGGACACGCCGGGTGTGACGATCGAGAAGCACCTGGACAAGATGGGCCAGCGGGCCACCGACACGTCCGCGGTCGCGTTCCAGGACGCGGTCGTCCCTGCCGCCAACCGCTTGGGCGAGGAGGGCGACGGCTTCAAGATCGCCATGCAGACCCTCGACTTCACACGTCCCGGCACGGCGATCGGCGCGGTCGGCGTGGCGCAGGCCGCGTACGAGCTCGCGCTCGACTACGCGAAGGAGCGCGTCCAGTTCGGGATGCCGATCGCGATGAACCAGGGCGTCAGCTTCCTCGTCGCCGACATGGCGACCGAGATCGAGGCGGCGCGCCTGCTCTGCTGGCAGGCCGCCTGGATGATCGACCAGGGCTACGGGCGCAAGGCCACCAAGTACTCGTCGTTCGCGAAGCGGTTCTCCGCCGACACGGCGATGAAGGTGACGACCGACGCGGTGCAGGTGTTCGGCGGCTACGGGTACATGAAGGAGTACCCGGTCGAGAAGCTGATGCGCGACGCGAAGCTGTTCCAGATCTACGAGGGCACGTCGCAGATCCAGCGGCTGGTGATCGCCAAGGAGGTCTTCCTGCCCAAGGAGTAGCTCAGTGGGTGGGGCCCGTGGGGCCCGACCCCGATCCGCCCGTCCCCGCTGCCTCCGAGCGGTGCGCGTCTGTCGTTAGGCTCCGGGCATGGCGATCGAGATCGACCTCTCCGGCCGTGTCGCGCTCGTCACCGGCGGGTCGCGCGGGCTCGGCCGCGCCGACGCGCTGACGCTCGCGCGGGCCGGCGCGGACGTCGTCGTCGCCGACATCCTCGTCGAGTCGGACACGAGCGCCGCCGAGGAGTACGGCGTGCTCGCCCAGGCCGCTGTCGCGCAGGGGATGGTGCACAGCGAGGCGACCGTCGAGGAGATCCGGAGCCTCGGCCGTCGGGCGCTCGCCCTGCGCTGTGACGTGACCGACCGCGACGAGGTGGCGGCGGCGGTCGCCCGCACGGTGGACGAGCTCGGCTCCGTGGACATCCTCGTCAACAACGCGGGAACGCTCGACCACGTCGGTCAGTTCCACGACCAGCGGCAGGAGCTGTGGGAGCGCGACCTGCGGGTCAACCTGACGGGGGCGTTCAACTGTGCGCAGGCGGTGTGGCCGCACATGAAGGAGCGGAAGTGGGGCCGCATCGTCAACATGGCCTCGGTCGCGGGCACGTTGGGCGGCTTCGGCCAGGCGAGCTACTCGACGACGAAGGCGGGCCTGCTCGGGCTCACGCGCACGCTCGCCATGGAGGGCGGCCGGCACGGGATCACGTGCAACGCGATCGTCCCTGGGATCATCGGCACCGAGGCGTTCCACATGGCCAACGCGGCGATGAACGAGCGGATCGCGAACCGCACGGTGTTCAAGCGCCCGGGGGAGCCACAGGACATCGCGAACGCGATCGCCTTCCTCTGCTCCGACCTCGCCGGCTACGTCACCGGCATCGAGCTCAACGTCTCCGGCGGCGTCGAGCTGTTCGTGTTCTGAGCCGGGGGCTGAATGCCCCCGGCTCGGAACGGGGTCAGGCTTCGGCCTGACCCGGGTGTGCCGCGGGGCAGGGCCGAGCCCCACCTCGTGTGCCCCGGCGCTGGAGTCAGGCTTCAGCCTGACCCCGCTGTGACGCGGAAGCAGGGCCCTCGCTGGAGCTTCACCGCGTCGTGCGCCAGGTCCGGGATGCGTCCCCACCACGACGTCTGGCCGCCCCGGCGGCAGTACCATCGATCGCGGTGCCGGGCATCTCCTTCACGCCGACCGAGGAGCAGGTCGCGCTCCAGCAGTTGGCGCACGAGTTCGCGGAGCGCGAGCTGCGCCCGCTCGCGGCGGAAGCCGACAGGACGGGGGCCTTCCCGGACGGACTGCTCGCGCGCGCCGCGGCAGTGGGCCTCACCTCGTACGCGATCCCGGAGGCGTACGGCGGCGGCGGCGTGGGCGCCGTGACGTCGGCGCTCGTCTCCGAGGAGCTCTCGTGGGGCGACGCGGCGCTCGCCGCCACGATCGGGGCGACGATGTTCCCCGTGCGGCCGCTGCTCGCGTTCGGCACGGAGGAGCAAAGGCGGCGCTGGCTGCCGCGGCTCGCGTCTCCCGGCGGCTGCCTCGCCGCGATCGCGTTCACCGAAGCCGAGGCCGGCTCCGACGTGGCCGGGATGCGTGCCACTGCCGTGCGCGACGGCGACGCGTTCGTGCTCGAGGGCGAGAAGATGTACATCACGAACGGCGGCGCGGCCGAGATCACCGTCGTCTTCGCCCGGCTCGACGACGCCGTCACTGCGTTCGTGATCGAGGCCGGCGACCCGGGCGTGCGCGCGGGGCGGGTCGAGGACAAGCTCGGGCTGCGCGCCTCGCACACCGGCTCGCTGGTGCTCGACGGCGCGCGGATCCCGGCCGATCGCCTGCTGGGGGCCGAGGGCGAGGGCTTCCTGATCGCGATGGACTTCTTCGAGCACTCGCGCCCGCAGGTGGCGGCGTCGGCAGTGGGCGTCGCCCGGGCCGCGCTCGAGCACGCGACCGCCTATGCGCGCGAGCGGGAGGCATTCGGCCGACCGATCATCAGCCGGCAGGGCGTCTCCTTCAAGCTGGCCGACGCCGCGATCGCCGTCGAGGCAGCACGCCTGCTCACGTGGCGGGCGGCGGCCGCGCTCGACGCGGGGCACGACGCCGGCCTGCTCGGCTCCTACGCGAAGGCGTTCGCCGCCGACGCTGCGATGCGCGTGACCACGGACGCCGTGCAGGTGCTCGGCGGCGCGGGCGTGATGCGCGACCATCCGGTCGAGCGCTGGCTGCGCGACGCCAAGGTGCTGCAGATCGTCGAGGGCACGAGCGAGATCCAGCGTCAGGTGATCGCGACGTATCTCACGCAGGGCTGGGACGAGCGGCCGCGCTGACGGGGTCAGGCGGCAGGGCCCGCCCGCTCCATCGCCTCGACCAGCCAGGTGGGCACCCGTGTCGGGCGGTGCGTTGCCGCGTCGACGGTGGCGTGATCCGTGTAGCCCTCTGCGACCAGGCTGTCCCCACGGGTGACCGCGTACTCGTAGCGGAAGCGTGCGCCGCGGATCTCTCCGCATCGGGTCCACACGGTGAGCAGGTCGTGGAACCCGGCGGAGGCGCGGTACTCGAGGTGGACGCCGGTGGTGAGCGCTTCGATCCCTGTCTCCTGGATGTGCCGGTAGCCGCCGGCATAGGCGTCGAGGTAGGCCACCCGCGCCTCCTCCAGCCAGACGACGAACGACGCGTGGTGCGCGATGCCCTGCGCGTCGGTCTCCGCGAAGCGGACCCGCACGTCATGGGAGAACGGGTAGCCGTCCACGCGG
>JAOUEK010000215.1 GCA_029858755.1 Thermoleophilia bacterium | reverse complement strand
CTCGCTGCGGATGGCTGATGGTGAACAGCTGAGTCGCTCCGGGCTTCTTGAGCAGCTTGTTCGGCTTGTTGAGTCGGCCGATCGAGACCACCCGACGCGTGTTGCGATCGACGGCCCGGATGCGGCTGGTAAGACGACCCTTGCCGACGAGTTGGCGGTCGTCTTGCAGGACGCCGGTCGTCAGGTGATTCGGGCCTCCGTCGACGGCTTCCATCGGCCTCGGGCCCAGCGTTACGCCCGTGGCCAGGACTCAGCATCCGGCTACTACTTGGACTCCTTCGACTACGAGGCGCTGAGATCATGCCTACTCGACCCTCTCGGGCCTGGCGGAAGCCGCGAGTATCGCGCCGCCGTCTTCGATTTCCGCGCTGACCGGCCCGCTACCGAGCGTACGGCGCTGGCTCCGAGGCGGGCTGTGCTCGTCTTCGACGGCGTGTTCCTGCTTCGTCCCGAGCTTCGTGACTGCTGGGACGTGGGCATCTTCGTGTCGGTCAGTTTCAGTGTCACGCTTCGGCGGGCGCTTCTGCGCGACCTGGCACTGTTCGGATCGGCCGATGCGGTCGAGCGTCGCTACCGGCTTCGCTACATCCCGGGGCAAGAGCTGTACTTCTCGGAAGCCCGCCCCGAGGAAGCCGCAGATGCCGTGATCGTCAACGACGACCCGGCTGCACCGGTTCTAAGAATGCACTGAATCGGGCGATCTCCGTCAGGTTCGCCTCAGGGGACGGTAAGACTCGGCGGGTGGGTCTGTCTGGGTTCGTTGCCAGCCTGGTTGTCGCCGTGCCGCGTGTGACTCGTCAAGTGACTGGCCGCCGTGTGCGTGCCTTGGGAATGATCTGTCCGCGCGAGTGCGGCGGCGCCGGTCTGGCGCCCGCTGCTGGCTTGATCAGGAGCTTGTCCGCCCTGAGGGCGTGACTCATTACCGTCCTGCCGCCGCGGTTTCCCTGTGCTCAGACCGGTACCACCGGACCCTACGAACAGAAGCCGGAGGATCAGACGGGATGCTTGCAGATGAGCTGGACTACGTCGTCGGGGTCGACACGCACCTCGACGAGCATGTGCTGACGGTGCTGGCCGCGCCCGCCGGTGCTGTGCTTGCCAAGCAGGCGGTGCCGGCCAACGCACGCGGCTACCGGGAGGCGTTGCGCTTTGTCGAGGAACACGCAGAAGGTCAGCGGGCGTGGGCGGTCGAGGGTGCCGGCCACTACGGGGCCGGGCTGGCACGCTTTCTCGCCGGCCGCGGCGAGCCCGTGCTCGAGGTCAGCCGCTCGCCGCGAGCCGAGCGGCGGCTGCGGGGCAAAGACGATTCGCTCGACGCGATCCGTGCAGCGCGGGCGCTGCTTTCGAGCGAGACGCTCGCGCTCCCGCGCGCAGGGCAGCGGCGCGAGGCGTTGCGACTGCTGCTGATCGCGCGGCGCAGTGCGGTCGACGTCCGGCGCGAGGCGCTCGTGCAGCTGCGCAGCGTGATCGTCACCGCTCCCGAGCGGCTGCGCGACGACCTGCGCGGCCTGCCTGTGGGGCGGCTGCTCGAGCGCTGCTGCCGTCTTCGCCGCTCACGCTGCGCAAGCGCCGACGAGCTCGCGACACGGCTCGTGCTGCGCTCACTCGCCCGACGCATCGAAACGGCAACAGCGGAGGCCGGCGAGCTCGAAGCCGAGATCCTCGGCCACGTCCGCGCGCTCGCACCAAAGCTACTCGACGAGCCCGGCATCGGCCCGATCGTTGCCGCCCAGGTGATCATCGCCTGGTCACACCCAGGCCGTGTCCGCTCCGAGGCTGCCTTCGCGCGACTGGCCGGTGTCGCCCCGATCCCCGCCTCGAGCGGCCAGACGACCCGGCATCGCCTCAGCCGCGGCGGCGACCGCCAGCTCAACCGCGCCCTCCATACCGTCATCCTCCACCGCCGCCTGCACGACCCGGCAACCAAGACCTACATCGAGCGCCGGGTTGCCGAAGGCAAGACCCGTCGCGAGGCCACGCGACTGCTCAAGCGCTACCTCGCCCGCCACCTCTACCGCGTACTCGACAATCAGGCGTCGCTCATGACTTGACAGGTCATAGGAGCATCATTCCCGCACGCTGACGCACACGAGCTGCGAGTGTGACTCGAGCGCTTCACGCGCATGCGAGAACAAGGGCGTGGCCAGCCGACTACGAGGACAGGCCAACCTTGGCCTCGATGGCCATGACCGGCTGGGGTGCGGCCGAACCAGCCTCGCGGCTGACCTGCGGGCCAATCCGCGGGCGGTCCTCGAGCGGGCGGCAATCGGCGCGAGGTGAGTGCGAGGTCGGCACTCGGCGGGGAACGCGAACGGCTGGCAGCGTCGGCGTGAACTGGACGAGGACCTCGACCGCTGCGCCGCACGACGCCCGCGAGAGACGGCCGTCGTTGTCGTCTTCGAGCCGCGCGCTGCGGCCGAACGAGCCTCAGTTGCGCCTTTGAGACTGCCCTGCCGGGTTTCCGGCCTCGCAGACAGCCGGTGGTTTGTTGCTCGGACGGGGCTCACCACCGCTCGTGTGCCAGATGCTCTGGTCTCCGTCGCCGGCTCCGGCCCGCCGGTCGACTCGCGGCATGTGCGGCGGCCTCACCTCGGCGAGCGACCGACCATGACACGGTTTCCTCGCTCGCCGCATGAAGCTGCTCGTGCTGACGCCCGTCGCGAGTGGGTCTCAGGAAGCGACGCGTACAGCCGCCACTGGCCCGAGATGCCCTCGAGATAGTGGGGCACCTCGGTCGGCGAAGGCGATCTCTGAGCCGATCACCGCGTCCTTGACGGTCTGCGAGACGAGTACCTCGCCTGGCCCGGCGAGCGCACCGATCCGGGCTCCGATATCGACGGCGATGCCGGAGAGGTCGTCACCGATGACCTCGCATTCCCCGGAGTGAACTCCCGCCCGCACCTGTAGGCCGACCGACGGCATCGCCCGACAGATCGCCACCGCGCACCGGATTGCCCGAGCGGGGCCGTCGAAGGCGGAGAAGAACCCGTCGCCAGTCTGCTGGGTCTCCCTTCCCCCGAAGTGTCGAAGCTGGCTGCGAGAGATGTCGTCATTGACGCTTCAGCAGCGCGCGCGATTCGGAGTCGCCGATGCCGGCGGCCCGTGTCGTCGAGTCGACGATGTCAGTGAACATCACCGTCGACAGAACACGGTCCGGGGCGGGAAGGTTCTTGCCCACCGAACGAAGCGCTTGTCGGGATCTCATCGAGCCGTTATCCGGGTCAACATCTCGGGACAACCGGCGAGCCAGATCGCTTGTCAGCGCGACGACCTGGTCTCTACGAGGTGCGAATCGCGACGACCTTTACAAGCAGGGCGGCTGCGCCGGACAACCGACGGTGGCAGCGGCGAGCACGAGCTCGACCGGCTCGGCGCCTGGCACCACCGAGCGCGACTCCTGTGCCTGCAGCAGCGTCGTGAGCACGATCAGCTTGGCCCGCGCGAAGTTGTCGAGCTCCGTGGGCACCGGGCCCACCCGCCGGCCGAGCGCGTAGCCGGCCGCGTTCCGGCCCATCGCCCTATAGCTCTCGAGCGAGTAGAGCGGGGACATGCCGAACAGCTCGAGGTTGTCGAGGGGCTGCAGGTCGGCGCGGTGGATCACCGCCGTTCCCTTCGACTGCAGCCCGAGCGCGATCCCCGACCCGGAGAGGCGCGCTCCGTCGTGGGCGATGAAGGCGACGTCGGCCGAGCGCCGGACTCGGATCAGCCGCGGCGTGCCGCCTGCCTCGGAGATCCCGTCGCAGACGGCGCGGAGCACCTCCGTGTGCGGCAGCCCGTTGATCGTCTCACCGATCTCCGCCGAGAACGCCGGTCCCACGGCGACGACGACCTCCCCCGCATCCCCGCCGTGCGCCGCCACCCCGACCTCCTGGACGCCTTGTGACTGATCGTCACGAGGCGTTCTGCGGCCGAGGGTGCGCGGGTCCTGCACGTGCGGGAGCGACTGCAGGAGGACCCAGCGCTCGCCCTCGAGCCGGTACCCGGTGCCGGGGCCTGCATAGCGGTTGGGGTCGCTGACGGCCGAGTGGACGAGCCCGTCCTGGTCGATCACGGCCGAGGTCTGCAGGTAGTCGGCCGCGACGCGCTGGCGCTGCATGCCGAGCACGGCCTGCGCCACGTCGGCGAAGCCGCGCCGCTCGAGCGCGAGCGCCACGTCGAGCCCGGTGACGCCGCGCTCCAGCAGGGCGTCGGCCGCCTCCACGTCTGCCGCGCGGTCGCGGTCCGGGAGGTCAGCCGAGTCGTAGCCGTGGGCCGCGGCCTCCACCTCGTCGTCCGTGATCGCCGGCAGCCCGAGCTCGTCGAAGACCGCCTGGATCGCGCGTGCGCCGCGCTCGCGCACACGCTGCACCTCGTCCTCGGCCACCGGCTCGATGCCCGCGTCGACCTGCCAGTCGCGCTGGATCGTGAGCCACTCGTCGAGGTCGTCGGCGTCGTAGTTGCCGCCGCCGAAGGTGTTGTCGTTCCGGGGCATGACGGAGTAGCCGGAGGTGACGAAGTCCGTCCCGGGCAGGAACTGCCCCATCAGCTTCGCCGTCTTGCGGATCGCCGAGTGCGAGGCGATCGCGTCGTTGCCCGACGCGACCTCGAGGTCGAGCCAGGCGGCGAGCACGTTCTCGGCCAGGATCGCTCGGGTGCCGCCGGGGACCGAGAGCACGAGCGCGACGCACGAAATCGAGCCGTTCTGCACCCCCTG
>JAOUEK010000214.1 GCA_029858755.1 Thermoleophilia bacterium | reverse complement strand
TGGTGACCCCGGCGTACGCAAACAGCGGGTCGACGCACGCATCGGTGAGCTTCGCCAGCAGACGGAGCAGGCGCAGCGCGAGGAGGTAGTGCTCACCTCCGAGATCTCCGCCGCCAGCGCGCGTGTGCGCGAGCTGCAGGCACAGGCCGACACAGAGCAGCAGCGGCTCTACGGTCTGGAGTCCCAGCTCGCGTCGGAGCGTGACAAGCTCGCCCGCCTCACCGAGCTCTTCGAGCGCCAGACCAAGCAGCTGAAGGCTCTCCAGGCGGAGCACGTCTCGGCCGTCGCGCAGCTGGAGAAACGGGTGCGCGAGATCTACATGCAGGACACGCCCGACACCCTGTCGTTCGTCTTCGGCGCCACGTCGTTCGGGGACCTCCTCGACAACATCGAGCTGCTGAACGACATCGGACGGCAGGACGCCCGCATCGTCGACCGCGTCGCAGAAGGCGAACGGAAGACGAAGAACGCCCGCCAGCAGACCGCCGCCACTCGCGAAACGGTGCAGACGACGACGCAGAAGCTCAGTCAGCGAGTCGCCGAGCAGCGCGCCGTCCGTGACCGCCTCGTCGCAGCTCGGAACGGGTACCTCGCGGCGAACGAAGCCAGGGAGCGGACGCTCGCCCAGGTGCGCGCCAACCACGCCGACCATGCCAACGAGATCGACGCGCTCCACGCTGAGAGCTCTGCACTCGCAGCACGGATCAGAGCCGCCCAGGCACCAGTGCCGTCCGCATCCGTCTCCTCGTCGACCCGGTCCGCGCCCGCACCGCCCTCTTCGAGCAGTCCCACGGGCTCGTCCACGGGGTTCATCTTCCCCGTCTCCGGGCCGGTCACGAGCGGCTTCGGCCTCCGCGGCGGCCGCATGCACGAAGGCATCGACATCATCGCCGCGTCCGGCACGCCGGTCGTCGCCTCCGCCGCCGGCACGGTCATTCGCTCCGACTACGGCGGCGGCTACGGAAACGTCGTCGTCATCGACCACGGCAACGGCCTCACCACCACCTACGCGCACAACTCCTCGCTCGTGGCCAGAGTGGGGCAGACCGTCTCGCAGGGTCAACTGATCGCCTACGTCGGTAGCACCGGCAACTCGAGTGGCCCGCACGTTCACCTCGAGTTCCGGATCAACGGAACCGCCGTCGACCCCTTCAACTACCTCTAGACCGGCGACCCGCCAAGGCGGAGCCAGACGTGCGGTCGATGAATGTCGCCGTACGCGCCGAACCACCCCGCGCCGCGGGTCGTGCTCGCACACGGGCATCGCCGTGTCCCGCGAGGGATCGTTTTCGGGGCTAACGGGGTCGCAGAGCGGTCTTGTGGCTAGGGTAGTCGTGCCGAAGGCCTCGGCTCTCGCTTGCTGCGGCGATCTTGCGGGCGAGGTAGGCGCATGTCGCGGGCGAGATCGCGGATGCAGCGGGCCGCCACCTGCTCGACGAGGCCGTCACCGAAGCTGATCCGCTTCAGGCGCCGCAGCTCGCGCTGGCGCGTGAGGTTGACCACGCGTGCCTCACCGACCGGGTCGAGCTGATTCCAGTCGGCGCGGAGCCGCTGGATCGCCTGCGTGCGGTCCCGCACGAGACGGCGGCGTTGCAGCTCAAGCAGCGTCAGCGCGCGTACGAGCGGAGGCTCCAGGGCAGGCCCGAGCTCGCCGCGGCTGCGCAGCACCACCTGGGCGACTGCGATCGCGTCGCCGGGGTCGGTCTTGCCCGCCCCGTGGCGGCGGCGCTCACGGTGTGTGCGCCAGGCCGGGACGTTGAGCACCTTGTGCCCTGCCGCCTCGAGCGACGCGACAAGCAGCCGGCCGTAGCCAGCCGGGCTTTCGACACCGACGAGCGCCTCGCCAGCGTCGTGCTCGAGCAGCCAAGCGCGTAGCCGCCGCAGCCCTTCGGGACTGTTGACGAAGCCGAGTGTGCCGAGTTCGCCACCGCGCTCGTCCAGCAGCGCGGCAACGTGGGAGCGCTTGTGCACATCGATCCCGACGACCATGTGCGTCCTCCTGTCTCGCGGATAAAGTCGAGGACAGGGCCGGCGAGGGACGCTTCTGTGTCGGTGCAGCCGCTGCGGCGCGAGACTCCTATCAAGTCACCTTCGCCGGCCCGCCCACTGCCCGCCGGTCGACGAATCGAGCGCAGGTCAGCGGAAGCAACGATCACCACGCGTCCTCGACATGCCTCTTGCCTGAGTCAGACCGACGGGAGTGAGCAGCCTCGCCGTCCAAGCGGACGGCACCCCGATCCTGATACACAGACCTTGCCGTTGGTGCGCGGCCGGTATGGCTTTGTGGTCAGGTGCCGGATCCGGTGCCGCTCGAGAAGCCGACGGGCCTCGTGGCTCTTGACGTAGACCCAGGCGTTGTCGGTCATCAACCGCTTCGCGACGATCCCGTGCCCGGCGAAGTAGGCGAGCGCTCGTTCGAGGAAGCCGGCCACGGTCACGGCACGCTGATCGGGATGGATCTCGGCGTAGGCGAGCCGGGAGTGATCGTCGACGATCGCATGCACGTAGTCGACACCGGCACGCTGACGTCGGTGCTGGCTTGTGCGGTCGCCGGTGACGCGGTGGCCGGGCCGCTGGAAGCGCGCGTACTCGCTCGTGTCCATGTGCAGCAGATCGCCGGGGCAGGGCCACTCGTAACGAATGGCCGGTTCCCGCGGCGGGCGTGAGGGCCGCGAGATCCCTGCCCGCTTGAGCACCTTCCAGACGGTCGAGTGGCAGCAGCCGCTCGCGCCCGCGACCAGACGCGGCCCCCCAACCGGTCATGCGCCGACACTCGCAGATCGTCTCGGCGAGCTCGGGCGCGAGCTGCCGCGGCGAGCGGCACGGCCGGCTCGAACGGTCGAGCAGACACGACAGACTCCCCCGCGCCTCCTCGCTCGCCTCCAGCCAGCGGTGCCACCAACGGTGCGCCGTCGCCGGCGACACGCTGAAGGCGGCCGCGGCCGCCTTCAGCGTCATCCCGCCCGCGATCGCGACACGAGCGCGTAGCGACCAGCAAGTCCGAGCTTCGCGTTACGGTGAAACGACATCCGAGCCCTCCTTCGATGCAGGTCTTTGGCGAGACCCACAGCCTCGAAGGAGGGCCGGATAGAACCCTCAGCCGTTCACAACGTCCGTAGGCACGTCAGCTAACCGGCGAGCGCCTTGGCCTTGATCTGGTCGAACTCGGCCTGCGTGATCGTGCCCGAGTCGAGCAGGCCCTTCGCCCTCTCGATCTCCGCAGCCGAGCCGCCGCCGACGGAGCGGATGTAGTCGTCGGTCGCCGCCTTCTGCGCCTGCATGACCTGGATGTTGCGGTCGGCCATGCCGTCGTGGTTGACGAGCAGGTAGATGAGCACGCCGAGGAACGGCAAGACGATCACGAAGATCACCCACAGGACCTTCGAGAGCCCCGTCGTGTCCTTGCGGCGGAAGACGTCCGCGAACACCGTGATCAGCAGCCAGAACCAGATCACCCAGGCGAAGATCACGATCATCGTCCAGAAGACGTCGAGGAACGGATAGTCGGCTCCGAGGAACATCGAGCTCCTTTCGCATTTGCAGGGCATTGAGCCCTAGTTCCGTGCGATGAGCCTATCGCACTTCTGACAACTACAAGTCAGCTCACCTCTCGCGACGGGCACGCGTGTCACTGGACTCATTCCTGGAATTCGCGTTCTTGTCACCTGCGCTCGAGACCGCCGAACACCCACCGGACCCGGGTGTCCCGGGATCACGCTCAGGGCTCGCCGCGCGAGCCTGGCGCCGGCGTGGGGCCGGCCACGCGCAGGCGCGTCGGGAGCTCCGGAACCGGCTCCATCTCGGGCGCGCCTGCGCCCATCGCTGCGCACGACGCCGCGTAGCGCTCGACGAGGGGGGCCGCGGTGACCCCGTGGGCGACCACGCTCAGCAGCACCGTCACGGTCATGGCGAGGACAACGGTGTCGAGCCCCTCGAGTCTCGGCTCGTCCGTCACGGCGATGAACGCGAGGATGATCGAGGCGAGGCCCCGTGGGCCGAACCAGCCGACGAACCACACCGTCGGTCGCGCGACTCCGGTGCCGAGGAGCACGAGGGCCACGGGAAGGAAGCGCACGACGGTCAGGGCGAGGACGGCGAACACGACGTGCCTCCACGTGACGAGGTCGAGGAGCTCGTACGCGGCAAGGCCGAACACGAAGAAGACGAACAGGTTGAGGAGCTGTCCCGCATCCTCCGTGAAGTCGACGATCGTCGCGCCGATCTCGCGCACCACCCGACCGGTGACGAGACCGCCGACGAACGCCGCGATGAACCCGCTCCCGCCGATCTCCTCGGCCGCCCACCAGGCGACCACGCCGAGCGCGGCGACCGTCAGCTGCCCGAAGAGACCGGTGAGCCAGCCGTGCCTGGCGGAGAGGCGGACGAGGCCCCCGCCGACCACCCCCACGGCCACGCCGACGGCGACGCCCCAGCCGATCTTCTCGAGCACCACGCGGCCGGCGGAGACGGCCGTCACCTCTTCCTCGGCGACGGCGAGCGCGAGGAAGATCGTGAACAGCGGTACCGCGAGCCCGTCGTTGAGCCCGCTCTCGACGTTCAGGGCCTGACGGATCCGCACAGGGAGCTTCGGGCTCGTCACCACCGCCTCGCCGAGGGCCGCGTCGGTGGGCGCGACGATCGCCGCGAGCAGCAGTGCCTCCCAGAAGATGAGCTCGTCGCCGAAGACGAGGAACGCGACGGCG
>JAOUEK010000213.1 GCA_029858755.1 Thermoleophilia bacterium | reverse complement strand
TCGAGACACGCATGCTGGCAACGGTGCTGGGCGTGGAGAAACACGTTCCTGGCTGCGTCCGCATCGACGGCCTGACGGGGCCGTTCAATAGCTCCAGGAGTCCGACTCGTCGGTGCTCGGCAGCGCGGAGCGGGGGAGGCCGCTCCGCCCTCGTCATCTTCCGGCTGCCAGTCTAGCCCTCGAGTGCGCCGGCAGGAGGCGTCTTGCCGTACACGTCCTTGCTGACGGTGTACGCGCTGGCCTCGAGCTCCATCGCGCCGGCCCGTGCCTCGGCGAGCCCGTCGGAATCCAGCTCGACGAGCTCGACGAGCTCGAGCACTTCCTTGTTCTCGTCCTTGTCGCCGAACCAGCCGACCCGAATGTTGCCGACCCCGGGTGCGTAGTACTTGAGCTGCGAGGCGTCCGGTTTGTCAGGCTCGAACTCCCGCGTGACGAGCACGTCCTGGAAGCAGTCGACCGGTGTGCAGTTCTCGATTCCCATCTCGTGCACCTCTGCATGGTCGACCCAGTTGATCGGAGGCGGGGCGAACCCCTGCGAGTAAGCGGCCGTGCCGAGGTGCGGCTCGACCTTCATCGCGATGCCGGCTTTCGCGCCCTCGAGGCCGTGGAACCATGCCGGTGCGGCGACGATCTCCCCCTGCTCGTATTCCTCGGGGTACTGGCCGAGGTGCCACACGTTCCCGTCGTTGTCCTGCGCGAACAGCGCGAGCTCGGCCTCGACGAGCTCGTCCTCGACGTAGTCGCGTTCCCAGATCACGCGGCTACGAATGCCGCCGACGACCTTCGTGAGATCGGTGACGACGAACTCGACGCGATGCGCGATCCGCTCGTCGTCCTCGAGCGCCGTCCCCTCGTACACGTGCTTCGTCCCCGGCGCCAGAGGGAACCAGGTGTTGTCGATCCTCGTCGGGTCGTCGAAGTTCGCGGGGTCGAAGTCGTCGGCCGTGATCTCGCTCGACGCGTTCGAGCCGGCTCCGCCGCAGGCGGCGCCGAACAGCGCGAGGGCGCCTGCGACGACGACGAGGGCACCGAAACGTAGCCATCTCATGGGTTCTCTCCTCTCCGGCCGTACCTGCTGTCGGCCGTCATGCCGGCTCGGGCAAGGTCGGCGGGCCCGTGGGGCCGGCCTGCCCTCTCCCGAATCGGAGGTACAGTGACGGAACTACGAAGAGATTGAGCAGCGTCGAGGTGACGAGGCCGCCGAGGATGACGATGGCCATCGGGTACTCGATCTCGTGCCCCGGGATCCGGCCGGCGACGACGAGCGGCACCAGCGCGAGGCCCGCGGCGAGCGTGGTCATCAGGATCGGCGACAGCCGTTCGCGCGCTCCCCGCAGGACGAGGGCCGGGCCGAACTCCTCCCCTTCGTGGCGCTCGAGGTGCTGGAAGTGGTTGATCATCAGGATCCCGTTCCGAGCGGCGATCCCGAAGACCGTGTAGAAGCCGACGAGGGAGCCGAGCGACAGCACACCGTCCGTTGCGAACGCCGCCAGGGCCCCGCCGACGAGCGCCATCGGCAACGTGAGGAACGACAGCGTGGCGAGCCTCCAGCTGCCGAAAGACACCTGGAGGAGCAGGAAGATGACGACGGCGGCGCCGATGCCGAACCGCAGGAGCGTCGCGCTCGAAGCCTTCCGCTCCTTGCTCTCGCCGAGCAGCTCCGCGTGGAAGCCGAGCGGGAAGTCGACCGCCTCGAGCCGCTCCTCGATGTCGCTCGCCACGGACCCGAGGTCGCGACCGCTGACGTTCGTCGTGACGTCGATCTTCCGGGAGGCGTTCACTCTCGAGATCGAGCTCGGCGAGGGCTCGACCTTGACCGATGCCAGCCGATCGAGCGCCACCCGACCTCCGTCGGGGGTGTCGATCGGGAGCGCGCTGATCGCGCTCACGCTGTTTCGAGTCTCCGGCGTGCTCCACACGTGGACGTCGTATGCCTTGCCTCCGACGAAGACGTCACCGACCTCTTCGCTTGCCAGCCACGTGGCCGACGCGCGGCGGACGTCGCCGGGCTTCACGCCGTACCGCTGGGCGGTGGCCAGGTCGACCTCGACGTTCACCTGCGGGATGAACGTGTGCAGCTCCTTCTTCGGGTCGAGCGCGCCTTCGACGCCTTTCATCAGTTCGAGCACCTCGTCGGCCTTCTCCTCGAGCACGTGCAGGTCGTCGCCGTAGATGCGGACGACGATCGAGTCGCTCGAGCCGGTGAGCACCTCCTTCACCCGCTCTCGCAGGTAGGTCTGCACGTCCCGATAGATGCCCGGATACCCCGCGACCGTCTCCTGCACACTGGCGAGCGTCTCGTCGTAGTCGACCGACGGATCGACGCTGATCCAGTTCTCGCCGAAGTAGACGCCGTATGGCTCGTCGCCGAGAAACGCGTTGCCAATGTGCGACCCGCAGTTGCGGACTCCAGGTATCGAGCGCAGTTCGCGGCACGCGCGAACCGAGACCCGTTGCTCCTCGGGACCCGAGGTGTCGGGCCCCGTCAACCAATGCATGAGGAAGTCGCGTTCTTTGAAGTTGGGCAGGAGCGATTGGCCCAGTGTCGGCGCCACGCCGATGCCGGCCAGCGCGACCACCGCGGCGGCAGCGTATGCCCAGCGGGGCCGGGCGACGATCCGTGAGAGCACGCGCTCGTAGCCGCGGCGCAGCCAGCGGACGAGCGGCGACTCGCGGCGCTCGAGCGCGGAGTGCCGCAGGAGGATCAGAGCCAGCGCGGGCGTCACGGTCAGCGCGACCAGCAGCGAGGCGGCGATCGCAAGCACATAGGACAGCGCCAAGGGCCTGAAGAATGCGCCCGTGAGCCCCGTCAGGAAGAAGATCGGGATCATGGCGGCGAAGATGATCAGCGTCGCGTAGACGATCGATCCGCGCACCTCGAGCGACGCCTCGAGGACGATCGACCTCGTCGATCGCGGGTCGCCCTCGGCACGGCTCTGCCGAAGCCGTCGGACGATGTTCTCCACGTCGATGATGGCATCGTCGACGACGACGCCGACCGCGATCACGAGACCCGCGAGCACCATGACGTTGATCGTGGTGTCGCGAAGGTAGAGCACGAGCCCCGCACCGACCAGCGAGAGCGGGATCGAGACGACGCTGATCGCCGCTGCACGGACGTCGAAGAGGAAGAAGCCGATGACGAGGACGACGAGCAGCGCACCGATCAGGAGCGCCTTCGTGAGGTTGTCGAGCGAGATCTCGATGAAGGACGCCGGCCGGAAGATGGTCGAGTCGATCTCGATTCCGGGCAGGCCTGGCCGCAGCTCTTCGAGCGCCGCCTCCACGCCCCGGGTGACTTCGAGCGTGTTCGCCCAGGGGAGCTTCTCGACGATGATCATCAGTCCAGGCCCGTCGTTGACGACGGCGTCGCCGGTCAACGGCTGGTGATCCCAGACCAGGTCGGCGACATCCTCGAGCGGCACCGATCGGCCGTCCGTGCGATAGACAGGGACGCGCGCGAGATCCGTGGGCGCGACGATCGGCAGCACGTGCCGGACGCTCAGCCGCTGGTTCGGCGTCTCGATGAAGCCGCCGGTGCCGATGTTGAAGGCGTGCGAGTACTTCAGGATCCCGGCGTCCAGCGCCTCGGCCGTGGAGTCCATCACGCTCGTGAGCGTGAGCCCGCTCTGCTCGAGCCGCTGCGGGTCGACCTGCACCTGCATCTGCTTCAGGCGCTCGCCCCAGATCGGCGCGTTGGCCACGCCGGGGACGCGCAGCAGCCGCGTGCGGATCGTCCAGTAGGCGATGTTGGACAGGTCGAGCAGTGAGACGGTATCCGAGCTGATGCCGATCTTCACGACGCGGCTCGTCGAGGAGAGCGGCTGGATCATCACGGGTGGTGCGGCCCACGTGGGCAGGCTGGGTGTCACGGACGTGACACGCTCCTGCACGAGCTGTCGCGTGTGGATGAGGTCGGTGCCGCGGTCGAACAACAGCACGACGTCGGACAGCTGAGGCACCGACTTCGAGCGAATCGTCTCCAGGCCGGGGAGCCCGATCAGCGCCTGCTCGATCGGCACGGTGACGAGCTCCTCGGTCTCCTCGGCCGACAGGCCGATCGTGATCGTCTGCACCTCGACCTTCGGCTGTGCGAACTCCGGGAAGACATCCACCGGCGAGCTCGGGAGCGTCGCCGCACCGACGGCAACGAGCGCGACGGCCGCCGCGACGACGAGGTAGCGGAACCGGAGGCTCGAGCGAACGATCCAGCGCATCACGGTGCCCGGCGCCCTTCGCCCGTCACTGCCCGAGACCGGCTTCGGCTCCGGACAGCTCGGCGACGCCGACCGTCGCGACCTTCGTCCCCGGCGCCGGGCCAGACGAGAGGAACGCCCGGTCGCCGGCGATCGACTCGACCACGATCTCCTCGCGGACGAACGTCAGCGGCTTGGGGCTCACGTAGACCCAGGTCTCGCCGGTCGGCGCATACAGCAGCGCCGAGTACGGGATCACCATGCCCTTGCCGCTCGCCTCGACCGCCGCGGTCTGGATGTCGAGTCGTTCCGCGGCCTTCGCGGTCAGCTCGATGCGGCTCAGGTCGCTCCCGTCCACCTCGTAGATGGTCGCGGGGCCGGTTGCGGCGTCCCCAGGGGCACTGTCGTCGCCGCCGCACCCGGCGACCGACAGTGCGGCGCCGACGAGGATCAGAGGAATCAGTCGCTTCCGATACGGCATCTCGCTGCCTCCCAGGGTTCGACCTCG
>JAOUEK010000212.1 GCA_029858755.1 Thermoleophilia bacterium | reverse complement strand
CTCGGGTCCGGCGCGAGAGACGTGCGCGCGTTCGCCACACACGCCCTGCTCACCCCCGAGGCGCCGGCGCGACTCGCAGCGTCGGGGCTCGACGACGTCGCCGTCACCGACACGGTCGCGCTCGCCGAGAGCCGGCCCAGTCGGCTGTCGGTCGTCGGGGTCGCCGGCCTCCTCGGCGACACGATCCGCGCCGTGTTCGAGAACGAGTCCGTGTCGGCGATCTTCGCCGGCGAGAACGAGCTGTTCTGACGGCGTCGTGTCAGGAGGGCCTGGGCGCCCCGTGCTCGGCGAGCAGCCGAGTGACCTCCTCGTCGCCGACCTGCCCGAACACCTCGTACCAGAGCCCGACCGCGCCGAAGTCGGCGAGAGCGTACGGGCAGACGACCTCGTCCGCCTCCTCCTGGAGCGCCGCGACGCTCTGCGCCGCTCCGACGGGCACCGCGACCACGACGCGGGCCGCCCCCTGGTGCCTGGCCCAGCGCACGGCCGCGGTCATCGTCGCCCCGGTTGCGAGGCCGTCGTCGACGAGCACCGCGACCCTCCCTTCGAGCGCGACCGGCGCGCGATCCGCATGGAGGCGCTCGTCGAGCGCCTGCGCGTCGGCCCTGGCGCGTGCCACGACCCGCAGCAGCGTGTCGTCGTCGAGGCCGTCGTGCGAGCGCACGTACGTGCCGCCGGGCTCGGGGGTCACCGCGCCCAAGCCGTACTCCGGCTGCAGCGGGTGACCGACCTTGCGCACCGCGAGCGCGTCCAGGGGAAGTGACAGCCCGGCGGCAACCTCGGCGGCGACCGCAACACCGCCCCGCGCGAGGCCGATCACCACGGCGTCGTCGGGCACGTGGCCGACGAGCACAGCGGCCAGCCGCCGGCCAGCGTCGACGCGTTCGTGGAAGAGCGCCCTCACGACGACATGGTCGCTACGGCGGCCCCACCGGTCATCGGGCGGGACGCTGATCGTCGCGAGCGAACTACTGAGCGTCTCGCCGCGAGGCGAGCGTGATTCTCATCGCCACCTCGCGGTCAACCACCGACGCGGCCGTGCGCCGCGCGGGCGACCATGGAGTCCCATGGCAGCGACCACGTCCTCGGTGCCCGCAGGTGTCGGGGCCTACCGCCGGCGACGCCCCGAAGGCCGCATCGACCCCGGGCCTCGCCCTCCCGGCCGCATCGCGGTCGTGGGCGGCAGTCGGAACCGAACGAACGTGGCTCTCGCAACCCATTGGCGGGCACTCGGGCTCGACGTCGCGCTCGTGAGCGCAGCCGACGCCCTCGAGCTGCTCGGCCCTGAGGACCTGGCGCTCGGGCGCATCGACGTGCTCCCCAGCGTGGACGGAGTGGAGCCGGGCCTGCTCGGCCTGCTGCTGCTCGAGCGACGCGGCGTCCCGATCCTCAACCGCGCGTTCGGGCTCCTCGCCGCACATGACAAGCTCCTCACCGAGAGGTGCCTCGCAGCTGTCGGGCTCCCCCGCCCCCGGACGGGCGCGGTGCGCGACCCGGCCGATCCGCTCCCGGTCTCGCCTCCGCTCGTGATCAAGCCCCGCTTCGGCAGCTGGGGCGTCGACGTCCACCGCTGCGCGACGGAGCGGGAGGCACGGGCGTGCCTCCGAGCGCTCGCGAGCCGTCCGTGGTTCACGCGTCACGGCGCGATCGTCCAGGAGCTCGTCGGCCCCTCGCGGCGCGACCTGCGGCTCGTCGTCGCTGCCGACCTCGCGATCGCCGCGATCCATCGGGTGGCCGCTCCCGGGGAGTGGCGCACGAACGTCGCGCTCGGAGGCACGATCGAGCTCGCCGCGGTCGACGAGGCCGCACGTGAGCTGGCGATCGCCGCGACACGGGCTGTCGGGTGCGACCTCGCCGCCGTCGACCTGCTGCCGCTTGGGGGCGGCCGAAACGTCGTGCTCGAGGTCAACGGCGCTGCCGACTTCGAGGACAACCCCGTGCCCGAGGGCCGCGACATCTTCCGTGACGCCGCCGCCGCGCTCGGGCTCGACCGCAACGCCCGGCTGCAGGCCTGAGCGCGCCATCCCCGGCCCCGGGGGGGGTGTCAGGCGGGCGGCATCTGGTCGACGGGCCACGGCTTGCCGCCGACGCCCCAGTTCTTCGCGTCGTGCCCCTCGACGATCACCCACGTGTGCTCGCGCAACCCCTCCGCGGTCGCCGCGCAGAGCGCGTCGGTGAGGCCCGCGATCAGCTTCTCGCTCGTCTCGGGGTTGACGCGGAAGTCGAACAGCTCGACCCGGATCAGTGGCACGGTCCGCTCCTTTCCTCGTGGCTCTCCGCGACGGTAGCGCGACCGGTCAGCTGGTGCGGCGGCGCGCCCGGTAGCGGCGGGCCTTCTCGCGGTTGCCGCAGACGCCCATGGCACACCAGTGACGCGAGCCGTTGCGCGAGCCGTCGAGGAAGGCCCAGCGGCAGTCGTCCGCGGCGCACGCCTTGAGCCGCGCCCACGAGCCGTCCGCCATCGCCGCGTGGACGTCGACGAGGAGCCGACCGAGGGAGCCCTCGACGCCGCCCGCGGTGACGCGGAGCTCGGCTCCCTCTGCCCCGAAGCCGAGCCGCACCCCCGAGCGGTGAGCCTGGCGGTCGACGGCCTCGACCGCCTGCGGCGGGAGCGCCGCGCCGTTGTTCGCGAGGAGGTGATCGCGGAGGGCCTCGCGCAGCGCGGCGGCGCGCGCGACGTCCGCCTCCGTCACCCGTGCCCCCTCGCCGAGCCCGTGGCCGGCGAGCCACGCGGCGAGGCCCGCCCGGGTGCCGATCGTGTCGCTCCCGTCCTCGAGGTCGCGGGTGTTGACGAAGGCCATGATCCGCCCGAGTGCGCTCTCCGACATGTCCGTATCGTAACCGACGATAGTTGATCACAGGTTACGTAACTGCTAATATCTGTTCACTGGTTACCGAGAGGAGGAACCGATGTACAGCCATCCACTGCTTGCCCTCGTGATGGCGCACGACCTGATGCAGGAGAGGGAGCGAGTCGCGCGAGGACGTCTGAGCGTGCGTGAGCTCGGGGTCGCGCGGGCTCGCCGGCGGCCGCGCTTACGCGGGCTCACCCCCGGGATCGCGTTCGCCGCTCTCGGCCTACCGCGCCCGTCCGCCGCCCCGCACGGGTGCTGACGATGCTGCCCGGAAGCGAGGAGCTCGCCCCCGGCCTCCACCGCTGGGTGACGTTCTACCCCGGCTGGGGTCAGGACGTGTCCTCGGTCGCGATCGAGGACGGACACGGCCTCGTGCTCGTCGACCCGTTGGCGCCGGCAGGGCTCCGCGAGGCCCGCGCCTTCTGGCGAGCGCTCGACGCCCGGGTGCGGGAGGCCGGCCACGTGGACGTCGTCGTCACCCTCCACTACCACCGCCGGAGCGCGCCGGACGTGGCGCAGCGCTACGACGCGCTGCTGTGGGCGCCCACCGGCAGCGTGCAGCGGCTGAAGACCGCCGTCCACCGGCCGTTCGACCCCGGCGACGAGCTGCCGGGAGGGCTCGGCGTGTACGCGAGCGGCCGGGACGACGAGGTGGTGCTCTGGCACGCCCGCACCGGAGCCGTGATCAGCGGCGACGTGCTGCTCGGCGGCGTGCGCAAGCCCTACCGCGTCTGCCCGCCGAGCTGGCTCCCCGACGGCGTCACGCGGGCCGACGTGGCGCGGGCACTCGCGCCTCTGCGCGAGCTCCCGGTCGAGCTGCTCGTGCCCCTGCACGGGCCGCCGGTCACGGCGGGCGCGCGCGAGGCGCTGGCAGCCGCCCTCGACGAGGCCGACGTGTAGGACGGGCGATTCGCTGACGGCTGGGGACGGCCCCCGCTGACCGGGGCGCCCGCCCGTTAGCCCTCGAACAAGGTCGCGCGGGTCGCGTCGCCCTCCTGCGACAGACGATCCGCGAGCCGGGCGTACTCGGGGACCTCGTCCTGCGGGATCGTCGACGCGTCGCGGTGGTCGAGCTCGACGAGGTTGCCGGCGGGGTCGCGCAGGTACAGCTGGATGCCTCCGTCGGGGAGCTCGTAGATCGCGTTGCCGAAGGTGTCGTGGTCGAGCGCGCCGCGCGCCTTCGCCCGCCGGTAGACCTCCATGAAGTCGTCGATCTCGAGCGCGAGGTGGGCGTGGGACGGCGCCTCCCCCGGTCGCTCGAACAGGTGCAGCTGCCGGTCCCCGACGCGGAGCCACTGCACCGGGAAGCCGAAGTTCGGCGTGGGCACGGGCTCCAGGCCCAGGAGGCCGACGTAGAAATCGAGGGACTCCTCGAGGTCCCGCGCGATCACGCTGACGTGGTTCAGCGACAGGGCGCGGCCGCTCACGCCCTGATCTTCTGCTCCGGCGCGTCGGCTCGCAACCCGTCCCCGGCCGCTCCCGGTCGGCGAGCGCGCCACAGCGGCGACGGCCACCAGGTCCGCTCGCCGAGCTCGAGCGTGAGCGCCGGGACGAGGATCGAGCGGACGACGAGCGTGTCGAGCAGGACGCCCACCGCGACCGTCACCCCGAGCTGCGTCAGCGCCACGAGCGGGAGCACCGCGAGCACGAGGAAGGTGCCGGCGAGCACGACCCCCGCTGACGTGATCACGCCTCCCGTGACCGCGAGCGCCTTGAGCATCGCCTCCCCGGTCGGCTGGTTCAGCGCCTCCTCGCGCACCCGCGCCATGAGGAAGATGCTGTAGTCGACGCCGAGCGCGACGAGGAAGATGAAGGCGTAGAGCGCGTAGCTCGGGTCCTCGCCGGGGAAGCCCGTGAAGAGGTCGA
>JAOUEK010000211.1 GCA_029858755.1 Thermoleophilia bacterium | reverse complement strand
CTGGATCCGGCGGCCGTCGAGCAGCACGTTGATGAAGTTCGACGGATCCGGGTAGTCCATGCCCCAGCCCTCGAGCGTGAGATCGAACGGCTCACCGCGGGTCGCCGACTTCTCGTGCTGGACGACGCGGTCGAGGAGCTTGATCTCGACGTCGATGCCGATCTGCTTGAGGTTGAACTGCACCGACTGTGCGATCGGCGGGCCCTGGGCCACGTTGAACGTGTACATCACGGCCTTGCCGGTCCGCGTGTTGCCCTGCGCGAGCTGCTTGGCCCTGTTGTAGTTCGGCCCCTTCAGGGAGTAGATGTTCGCCTCCTTGAAGCCCGGCATCGCGTACGGCAGGAACTGGTCCGTCCGCTTTCCGGCGAGGTACCCGTGCTGGGCGACCATGAAGCGCCGGTCGATGGCGTTGGCGACGGCCTGCCGCAGCGACACGTTGTTCTGGAACAGCGGCTGCGACGTGTTCATCGCCAGGTACCAGAGCACCGTCTGGCGCTTGACGAAGAAGCGGCTCTTGTTGATGCCGTACTTCTCCGAGAGATCCCGCGCGTTGGCCGGCGGGAAGCCGCAGATGTCGGCCTCGCCCTTCTCGCACTGCAGCTGCTGCGTCGCCGGGTCAGCGCCGACGACCCAACGGTACTCGTTCACGTAGTTCTTGAAGCCGGCCTTGTTGAACGGTGCCTGGTTGTTCTTCCAGAAGGGGTTGCGGACCGCGAGGGCCGACGTCTTCTGGTTCCACTCCCTGAGCACGTAGGGGCCGGTGCTGAGCGGCTTCGTGATGCCGTCGGGGTTGATCGGCGTGTTCACCGGCACCGGGGCGAAGAAGTTCATCGACATCCGTGCGAGGAAGTCGGGCGCGTTCTTCTTGAGCACGACGATGAACGTCGTCGGGTTCGGCGCACGGTAGCTCGCCAGGTCGTCGAGGAACGACGAGGCCGGCGACTGCATGTCCTTGTTCAGCGCGCGGTCGAAGGCCCGCTTGTAGTTCGCGGAGGTGACGTTCGTGCCGTCGCTGAACTTGAAGCCCCTCTCGAGGGTGAACGTGTAGGTCTTCCCGTCCTTCGAGACCTTGGGCATGCCCTTCGCGCCGAGCGGCGTGAGGCGCATGCCGGCAGGCCCCTCGGTGTGCGGGTAGTACAGCAGCGTGATGTTCGTCGCGGCCATCATCTCCCACGAGTGGCTGAAGTACGCCAGGGCCGTGTCCACGTAGTCGAAATCGCTGCGGCTGGTCTGGGTGATCGAGCCGCCGGCCTTCACGGCCGACGCCTGCGTCCCTCCTGCCGCCGGGCCGGCGACCAGGGCCGCCGCGAGCAGCGAGGTGCCGATCGCAACCATGGCGACCGAGAACCACATTCGTCCCTTCATCTCACTCCTTTCCGAGTCCGCCCGACAGCATGTCGGGCCAGGGCGCATAACACCCGTCGCTGCTTAGACGCTGCGAGTGGCGGTTTTGTTGGCGGTCGGCTAACGGGCGGTAGCCCCGGGCCGGCCCCGGTGCTCCTAGAGGCGCGAGCGGGGATCGAACGCGTCGCGCAGGCCGTCACCGAGCAGGTTGAACGCCAGCGTCGTGAGCACGACGGCGACGCCGGGCCAGACCATCAGCAGCGGCACCGTCGTGTAGTAGTTGACGGCGTCCGCGATCATGTTGCCCCAACTCGCGGTGGGCAGCTTGATGCCGACGCCGAGGAACGAGAGCGCCGCCTCGCCCAGCACGTAGCCCGCGACGACGAGGGTCGAGTAGACGATGATCGGCGCCACGAGATGCGGCAGCAGATGGGAGCGGATGATCCGCCAGTCGCTCGCGCCCGTCATCAGGGCTGCCTCGACGAACTCCTTCTCGCGCAAAGACAGCACCTTGGCGCGGATGATGCGGGCGGGGTAGAACCAGCCGAAGACGACGAAGACGAGGAAGAGGGTCATCACCCCCGGGGCGAGGACGCCGCCGAACGTGATGCCGTCCATGCGGCTGCCCACCGTGCTGGCGAGCGCGATCACGAAGAGCAGTGCGGGGAAGGCCATCGTGATCTCGGTCAGGCGCGAGACGACCGTGTCGATCCAGCCGCGGAAGTAGCCGGCGAGGGCGCCCAGCAGGACGCCGATCACCATCACGCCGATCGTGGATAGCACTGCGACCTGGAGCGAGACGCGGCCGCCGTAGAGCAGGCGCAGGAACTCGTCTCGGCCCAGCGAGCTGTCGGCGCCGAGGACCAGGAGCTGCTTGTCGCCGCTCTCGAAGTTCGTCACCCGGCTCATCGGGCCGACCGGGAGGAACCCCTCGTCGAGGCCGTCCGTGAAGATGTCGTTCGGCCCGTGACCGACCAGCCGCTCCGCGAGCCACGCGCCCGGGTAGACGACGAGCACGAGGAAGACCAGGAAGAAGACGCTCACGAGCGCGACCCTGTCGCGCTTGAACCGTCGCCACACCTGCTCCCAGTAGCCCCGGGCCTCGATCTCGCCGAGACTCTCGGCCCCCACGGAATCGAGATCGAGGATGGCTTTCCCGGCCATCCCGGTGTTCGCGCCTTCGCGGGGAGACTGACTGGAGGTCGCCATCGAGGTAGGGGAGCATAGCCGACTCCCTTGCGTGTGAGACGTCCGCCGCGGCTGCTTTGTTGGCTGCGCGCCGGCGTCGGCGCGAGCCCGCTCCGGCGTCTGGCTGAAGCCAAACCCCGCGACCGAGGCGCCGGTCGGTTCGACCCCCGCGGGGTGAGGCTTCGGCCTCACCCCGCCGTGTGCGCAACGTACGCGAGCCCGCACAGCAAGCCACGCCACGGGCGGCGACAGCCGCCCGCCTTCAGGGATCCTCGCCGTCGAGGATCTCCTTCCGCACGAGAAGCTCCTCGACCATCGAGACCCACCGAGCACGCCGAGACACCACACGACGCGGGCGGCGACATCCGCCCGCCTTCAGGGATCTTCGCGATCGAGGATCTCCTTCCGGAGATCCTCTAGGTCAGCGCATCGGCGCCGGCGACGACCTCGAGGATCTCCTGCGTGATCTCCGCCTGCCGCGCACGGTTCATCTGCAGGGTCAACGTGTCGATCAGCTCGCCCGCGTTCTTCGACGCGTTCCGCATCGCCGTCATCCGCGCCCCCTGCTCCGAGGCCGACGACTCGAGCAGCGCGCGGTAGACCTGGGTCTCGACGTACACGGGCAGCAGCCGCTCGAGGATCTGCTCGGGCTCGGGCTCGAAGATGAAGTCGCCGCGCAGGAGGTCGTCGCGGCGCTCCTCCTCGCTCGTCTCGAGGATGTCAGCGGAGATCGGCAGCACGTCCTGCTCGGTGATGCGCTGGGTGAGCGCGGAGACGAACGTGTTGTAGACGAGCACCACCCGGTCGGCCTCGCGGGAGGTGAACAGCTCGCCGAGCCCGTGGGCGATGGCCTGCGCGTCGGCGTAGCCGGGGCGGTCGGTGAAGCCGACGTGGGCGCCGTCGAGCTCGCGCCGGCGGAACGTGAGCGTGGAGCGTCCCTTCTTGCCGACCGCCACCCAGCGCACCTTCAGCCCCTCCGCCTGCAGCTCGCGCTCCAGGGCGAAGGCGTGGCGCATCACCTGCGCGTTGAACGCGCCTGCCAGGCCGCGGTCGCCGGTGAGCGGCACTATGGCGACCGTCTCGACCGTCTCGCGCTGCTCGAGCAGGGGCAGGCCGCGCACCGAGCCGGCGGCCCGGCCGACCCCCGCGATCAGCTCGCGCATCGTGTCCGCGTAGGGGCGCATCGCCTCGATCCGCCCCTGGGCGCGCCGGAGCTTGGCCGCGGCGACGAGCTCCATCGCGCGGGTGATCTTCCGCGTGTTGGAGACGGAGCGGATCCGCCGCTTGTAGTCCTGGACGTTCGACATGCGCTACGCCTCGACCGGTGCCCCGCGGGCTCAGCCGGCGAGGCCCTTCTCCTCCTGCACGGCGAACCCCTCGAGAAAGCGCTTCAACGCCTCGTCGAGCTTCGCCGCCGTCTCGTCGGACAGGTCGTTCGACGAGCGGATCTCGTCGTACACGCCGCCGCTCGCCCGCAGCGTCTCGCGGAGCTCGTCGTGGAACCGCGGCACCTGGCCCACCGGCACGCGGTCGAGCCAGCCGTGGATGCCCGCGTAGATCGCGACCACCTGCTCCTCCATCGGCCACGGCTGGTACTGCGGCTGGTTGAGCGTCGCCACCATGCGCTCCCCCCGACCGAGCGCCTGCTGCGTGGCGGCGTCCAGCTCGGAGCCGAACTGGGCGAACGCCTCCAGCTCCCGGTACTGCGCCAGGTCGAGGCGCAGCCGGCCCGCGACCTTCTTCATCGCCTTGGTCTGCGCGTTGCCGCCCACGCGGGAGACGGAGATGCCGACGTTGATCGCCGGCCGCACACCGGAGTAGAAGAGGTCGGACTCGAGGAAGATCTGCCCGTCGGTGATCGAGATCACGTTCGTCGGGATGTACGCCGAGACGTCGCCCGCCTGCGTCTCGATCACCGGCAGCGCGGTGAGTGAGCCGCCGCCGAGCTCGTCGGAGAGCTTGCAGGCACGCTCGAGCAGCCGCGAGTGGAGGTAGAAGACGTCGCCGGGGAACGCCTCGCGGCCGGGCGGGCGCCGTAGCAGCAGCGACAGCTGACGGTACGAGTCGGCGTGCTTCGAGAGGTCGTCGTAGATGACGAGCGCGTGCTTGCCCTGGTAGAGGAAGTGCTCGCCCATCGCGGCACCCGTGAACGGAGCCATCCACTTGATCGGCGCCGCCTCCTGGGCAGGCGCCGTGACGATGATCGTGTA
>JAOUEK010000210.1 GCA_029858755.1 Thermoleophilia bacterium | reverse complement strand
CGACCTCGGCCTCGACATGCTCCCGATCTGCGACATCGTCGACTTCGCCCTGCGAGACGCGCCTCGAGGCGAAATGGTCGTCGACGCACGTGCGCGCGATGCCGATCAACCAGCTGATCGGCTTCCCCCGCCTGGAGTCGTAACTCGAGCGGTAACGGACGGCCCGTAGCATCGTCTCACCCGTCACGTCCTCGGCGTCTGGCCCTGGGCCGATCCTGAAGGCAACGTAGGAATAGACCCGGCGGATCAGCTCTTCAGGGTGCTTCAACGGATCGCGCGTCATCGCCCTCTCACTGTACTCATCGACACGGAAGTGTCAGGGCGTCAGGGCGTCGGGGCTCCGGAGCCTTCGTCGCCGCGAAGGAGACGCTCTGTCTCGGCGATCTCCGCGCTTCGTGGATAGAGCCCTCTGGCTCGGCGCAACGCCACGGTGCGCTCGCGGCCGGAGCTCGCCACCGCCAGGCCGAGCCACGCGCGCCAGTACCCGTCGTCTATCCGGGTCGCCTCTCGGAAGGCGACGTGCGCCGCGCGCACGTCGCCCTGCGCGAGGAGCGCCTCACCGCGCATCGTCGCGGGGAACGGAGACCAGGGTGCGAAACGCTGAGCCGTGCGAGACTCCGAGATCGCAGCCTCCGGGTTCCCGAGCTTGAGCGCGTACTCGGCCTTGTCGAGGGCGTCGTTGCCGAGGAAGCCCCACGTCGCACCGGTCGCGACGAGGACGACGGCGAGACCGACAGTCGTCCTTGCGACGCGTGGGAGGCGCCTGACAGGGGCCGAACGCCGGGCGATCAGCCCGACACTCCCGGCGAGGAGCGCGGCAAGGGTTACCCCTGCCAGCTCCCAGTCCCAGTCCGCCGCCGCGTGGACGGCGTAGGCGACGAATGCGCCGAGCGCAGCCGGCACGACCGGCGCGCGTCGCGCGGCGAGGCACGCTCCGACGGGAAGGAGAAGCGCGGTGAGGAGAACAACCAACCCGATCGGCCCGAGCTCCGCCAGCGTCTCGAGATAGAGATTGTGAGCGTCTCTCGCCTTGAACGTCCACCGAGGATCTCTTTGCCAGGATCGCTCGAACCCGCCTGCCCCGACGCCGAGCACAGGCTGCTTCTCGAACGTCTCGAGAGCAGACCGCCAGAGGTCGACCCTACCCGAGCCGGAGAAGCTGAACAGCCGGTTGTTGAGGTCGGCACCGACGTCGGCCGGCGGCTGCTCGAAGGCGCTGATCGCTCGTTCGGCGATGCTCCACGGGGTGCCGAACCGGCCGAACACTCCGACCAGGCAGATCGCCGCCGCTGCGGCCAACGCGAGTCCGATGCTCCGCTGCGCGCGTGGTGAGAAATGAAGCCTGTGCGCCGCGGAGTCGACGACGACGGCAGAGATCACTGCGAGCGCGCCCAGCAGGACGAGAATCAGGATCAGGCGTTGACCGTCGTCGACGGCCTCCTCGAGTGCCCGGTCGGTCCTCGTCAGTCCGGATGCGCGAGATGCTGCGAAGACGGCGAGCGCCGGCGCCGGTGCGGCAATGAGGAGAGCGCCCACGGATCTGAGGCGCCGATTCGACGCGATCATCATCGACGCAGCGCCTATGCACAGCGCGACCCATGCACCCCGGCTGAACGTGAAGTAGAGCGTCGGGGCCAGGACGACAAGCGATACGGATGCGGGAATGCGCTGCCACCCTCTCGCCCCCTCGACTGCCAGCCCGGCGGAGAGCACGAGCCCTATCACGGCGAGGATGCCCAGGCCGTTCCAGTACCCCACGGGCTCCGACAGCCGATAGCCCGCAATCGGGTTGTACGTGCCCAGCTCGCCGGGGACGAGCCGCGTCGCGAGCGCATAGCCGCACAACAGCGTGATTCCTGCGGCGACGGCGAATGCGATGTCAGCGGACGTCGACCGGACCGCGAGCACGAGCACGGCGGCGACGCCCGCGACGAGCACGAGGAGTCGCTGGGCCTCGAGCACGCTCTGCACCGGCGCGTCCGACCAGGCGATGGAGAGCCCGACCCAGGAGAGCAGGAGCAGGAGAACGGCGAGGAACGCCCCGTCTGTCCATCCCGCGTCCGTTCGTGCCCCCAGTGCGAGCCACGCCCCGACGAGCGCGATCAGGACGACGGTGCTGGGTCCCCACGACGTGGGGAAGTACCCGCCCTGGGTGCCGCCGACGACGACGATGGCGCCGAAAGCTGCAAGGGGTGCAAGCGACCGCTCGAGCAGAGCATCGAGCCAGTGTCGTGGCGCCACAGCGGCGCTACCGGCGGCGCCCGAGGAGGCATCGGGTGCCTCGTGGTCGGTCACGGTCAACGTCACTCGCCCGATCGATGCCGCTTCGCGTGAGCGGCGTCAGTGTCTCGAGGTCTTGACTTCTCGCAGAGCGGGCGTCTCGTCGTCGGTGCGCGAGGACTTCACGTAGTAGCCGTAGCCGGCCCCTCCGTACCTCTCGTGATCGTCGACTCCTGTCAAGACGAAGCCGAGCTTGTGTGCGGGGCTCGCCTCGAGGCCACGTGCGAGGTCTCCCAACATCGGCCTGTTCGCGACGCCCAGGCGGACGACGACGAGGATCGCGTCGATGCGAGTCGAGATGGTCATCGCATCCCCGACCGCGAGCATCGGGGGCGCGTCGATCAGGACGTAGTCGTGTCTTGCCCGTAGCTCCTGGAGCACGCGACTGACGGCCTGGGTTCCCACGAACTCGCCCGGGCTCGGGGGCAATGGGCCGGCCGGCAGGATGCGCAAGCGCCCATAGGCTGTGCCGACACTCGGTCCAGCGGTCGGCGTCGAGAGCGGGACTGGTAGCCGGATCGCGGTGAGGGCGTCCTCGACCTCGATGCGTCCCAGGGCCACGTCCGTGATGCCGGAAACGCCCCGGAGATTGAAGATGTCAGCGATTGCGGGCTGACGGAGATCGAGGTCTACGAGCGCTACAGTCCGGCCCGAGCGCGCCAACGCCACGGCAAGGTTGGCGATCGTCGTCGACTTCCCCTCGAACGGGACCGAGCTCGTGATCATGATCGTCTTTGCCTCTTTGTCGACGTTCGCGAGCTCCAGGTTCGTCCTGAGTCGTCGGGTTGCCTCCGCGATCGCCTCGGATGGGTCATCGAGCATCGCGAGGCGCTCGTCGCCCCTGACCCTCCGACGTGGCCTTGGGAGGCGAGCCAGCAGAGGAAGTCCGAGGGCGCGCTCGACCTCCTCGGTGCTGTGGATCCGTCGATCGACCGCATTCCAGACGAAGGCGATCGCCAGCCCGATCACCAGTCCGAGGATGCCGCCGAGCATCGCATTCCGCCTCGGCGTGGGCTCGACCTGCGCGGCAACTCTCGCCGGACGCACGACCGAGGCGCGCGACTGGAGTAGCTCGATCGTCCTCAGGTCCTGAGCCTTCTCCAGGAGATTGCGGTAGACGTCGCTGCCCGCGGCTCCCTGCTGGCGCAGCTCGCGCAGTCGTGCCTCGAGATCCTTGCGTGCCCGCGCGATGTTTGTCGTCTCCGTCTCCAGCTTGTAGGCGGTGAACGCCTCGCCGTATGCAGTGGCGAGCGACGCCGCCTGCTCGGGGTCGCCGTCCCGAACGGTGAAGCGGAGAAGATCCGCATTGTCACGGGGGCTGACGGAGGAGCTCTCGAGGAGCTCGTAGGGGAACTTCTGCTTCACGCCCGCACGCGCGATCGCTCGCCGAGCGACCTCCGGCACGCGGGCGAGCGCCGCCTGCGTCGTCGCGTATCGCTCCGGGTCGGAGTACGAGCTCGCGTTCGGTATCCCGGTCACTGCGGCTCCGATGTCCTGACGGCTCAGGAGCACCTCCGACGAGGCGCTGAACACCTTCGCTTGTTGCGCCGAGACGAAGTACGCCGTGAGGGGGACGATGATCGTTGTGATCAGGATCACCCACTTGTGGCGCCTGACCACCGCGAGGTAGTCGGCGAGCGTCAGATCAGGATGGGCGTGGTCGCTCGGGCTCATTGTCACAGTGTGCGTGGATTTCGCCGCGTGCGACAGATCTCTCCATGGATGTCTTGCCGAGTCGCCGATTCCGGCCGTCGAAGCCTGCGGAGGGTAGCAGGCGCCTGCCGGACGATTAGCGCGCGCCTCGTAAGGTTTTCCTGCGCGCGCCGGTAGTAGTGGATGGAAGCAGTCAATGTGCGTGAACCGGGTAACGGGAGGAGAGGTGCATGCGGAGGGTCTTTCGGAAACGCCACGACGGCCTTGAGCGTCAGATCCATGACAGCGTGCCAGAGGCGGACGATGCTTTCGTTTCGTCACTGTCACGGCGCGTCGCGGAGTCGGCGCCTAGGCCTCGCCGGTCGCGTGCGGCGTTCGCGAGTGCGATGATCGTCGTGTCTATCGGCGTCTTCGCGTCGTTCGGCGGGTTGGGATACGCGGCCGAGAACGCGAAGTCCGTCGCGACCGCGGCGAAGGAGGCAGTCGCCCCCAAGACGTCCGCGGACGATCAGTACGGTTCTACGGGCGCGGTCGTGCCGCCGTCGGACACTACGACGGTGAAGGTCGCGGGTGCGACCGCTGCGAGCGCTCCGGCCCAGGCCAAGGGGACACTCCCGTTCACGGGGCTCTCGCTCGTCGGGGCTCTCGTGCTCGGCACTGCATTGTTCGCAGTGGGCGTCGTCCTGAGGCGTCGCGAGCAGCGGAAGTAGTACTCGGCTGCCCGATGTGTTCTCTGCTGGCGGCCCGTGGGAACGGGCCGCCAGCATGGTGGGCAGAGCCACGCGATGGGCGGTCGGTGTCAACGCCGCCGCGGCATCGGAGCTGCGACTCCGA
>JAOUEK010000209.1 GCA_029858755.1 Thermoleophilia bacterium | reverse complement strand
CCGTCGGGATGGCGGACAGCGCCGACACTGCCGTCCGTGCGGTGAGCACGGCGATCTCCAAGCCCGTGGAGAAGGTGTCGGGCCTCGCCGCGGGCGTGGCCCACGGGGTCTCGTCGTTCCGCAAGACGCGCGACTTCGGCACCGCGAAGGAGGCCGCGAAGGACGCGGCCCGCCGACGCGAAGCCGACCTCGCCGAGGACCTTCGTGGCCCGAGCACCGCACCGTCCGCCGAGCGACCGGCTCCGACCCCGCCGCCGCCGCCGCAGCCGCAGCCGGATCCCTGGCCGCGGCCCGCGCCGACACCGAAGCCCGAGCCGGCTCCCACGCCGCCGGACGAGCCTCCCGCCGCCGCTTAGCGACGCCCGGACGTCCCGGCGCCGTCGGCCTGGTGCCGGGCTACGATCGGCCCATGCGCACGACCGCCGAGCTCCGCGAGGCCTTCCTCTCCTTCTTCGAGGAGCACGACCACCTCCGCCGCGCCTCCGCGCCACTCATCCCGCCGGCCGACGACCCGTCGACGCTCTTCATCGTCGCCGGCATGCAGCCCATGAAGAAGTGGTTCCTCGGCGCCGAGGCGCCACCATCGGCCCGCGTGGTGACGGCGCAGAAGGTGATGCGCGCCGGTGGCAAGCACGCCGACCTCGACGACGTCGGCACCACCGCCCGCCACGCCTCGTTCTTCGAGATGCTGGGCAACTTCTCGTTCGGGGACTACTTCAAGGACGGTGCCGTCGACCTGGCCTGGGAGTTCGTCACCGAGCGCATGGGCTTCGCCCCCGAGCGCCTGTGGGCGACCGTGTTCGCCGGTGACCCCGAGCTCGGGCTGGGCGAGGACGACGTGGCGGTGGCAGGCTGGCTGCGCGCCGGGATCCCGCGGGAGCGGATCGTGGGCCAGCCGCGCTCCGAGAACTTCTGGCAGGCGGCCGACACCGGGCCGTGCGGGCCGTGCTCTGAGATCTTCTACGACCGCGGTGAGGAGCACGGGTGCGGCGAGCCCGACTGCGGGCCGAACTGCGAGCGCTGCGAGCGGTACCTGGAGTTCTGGAACCTCGTCTTCATGGAGTACGACCTCGCCGTGGACGGCTCGCTGACCCCTCTGCCGCAGCAGAACATCGACACCGGCCTCGGCCTCGAGCGCGGCGCGATGCTCCTGCAGCACGTGGGTTCGATCTTCGACGCCGACGGCTACCAGCAGATCATGGACTGGGTAGCCGCCGAGTCCGGCGTGCGCTACGGCGACTCACCCGAGGCGACCAAGGCGCATCGCGTGCTCGCCGACCACGGCCGGGCGATGTCGTTCCTGATCGCGGAGGGCATCACGCCGTCGAACGAGGGGCGCGGCTACATCGTGCGCCGCCTGATCCGGCGCGCCGTCCACCAGGGGCGGCGCATCGGCCTCGACCGCGTCTACCGGCTTCCGGGTGTCGTCGTCGAGCAGATGGGCGGCGCCTACCCGGAGCTCGTGGAGCGCTCTGCGGAGATCGAGCGCGTCGTCCGCGCCGAGGAGGAGCGGTTCGGCGAGACGCTCGAGCGCGGCATGCGCGAGTTCGAGGCGCTGTCCGGCCGGGAGGGCGTCTCCGGGGAGGAGGCCTTCGCTCTCGCCGCGACGTACGGCTTCCCGATCGAGCTCACCGTCGAGCTCGCGGAGGAGCGTGGCCAGCCGGTCGACGTGGACGGCTACCGGGAGCAGATGGCGCGGCATCGCGAGATCTCGCGTGCGGGCGGCGAGACGGGCGCGCAGCGCGCTGCCGACTTCGCCCGGGCGACAGGATTCGAGACCGAGTTCGCCGGGTACGCGAAGGTGGAGGTGCTGACGCAGATCGGGGCCCTCGAGGAGCTCGGCGACGGCACCTTCCTCGCGAAGCTCCGCGAGTCGCCGTTCTACCCGGCCGGCGGCGGCCAGGTCACCGACGCGGGCTGGATCGAGCTCGACGACGGGCCCGGCCGGCGCGCGGAGCTGGTCGAGGCGTACCGCTTCGACGGCGACCAGGTACTGCTGCTCCGCGGCGACGGGTTCGCCGCCGGCGACCGCGTGAAGGCCGTCGTGCCCTGGGCCATCCGCTTCCCGACGATGGCCAACCACACGGGCACGCACCTCCTCCACGCGGCGCTGCGAGGCGTGCTCGGCGACCACGTGAAGCAGGCCGGCTCTGCCGTCCGCCCCGACAAGCTCCGCTTCGACTTCAGCCACGGCCAGCCGCTCGACGCGGCCGAGCGGGAGGAGATCGAGCAGCGCGTGAACCGCGCGATCTTCGAGAACCACCCCGTGGTCACCTTCGAGACGCCGATCGAGGAGGCGCGCTCGCTCGGCGCGACCATGCTCTTCGGGGAGAAGTACGGCGACATCGTGCGCGTCGTGCAGGTCCCCGACGTCTCGACCGAGCTCTGCGGCGGCACGCACGTGCGCACGACGGCGGAGATCGGCGCCTTCGCGATCCTCTCGGAGAGCTCGGTCGGCGCCGGGGTGCGCCGGATCGAGGCGGTGACCTCGGGCGAGGCCTGGGCCTACCTCCACTCGCGCGCACGCGAGCTCGAGGATGTGCGCCGGGAGATCGACTCGTTGCGCAAGGAGCTCCGGCGCGCGGGGTCGGCGCCCGCCCGGGCGACGGCCGACCCCGAGGCGCAGGTCCGTGTGGAGGCGGGCGTGAACGTCGTCGTGCAGGCCGTCGACGGGCTCGACGGGGAGGCCCTGCTCGAGCTCTCGGATCGCTTCAAGCAGCGCTACGCCCCGGCTGCCGTCGTGCTCGGCACCGTCGAAGACGGACGCGTCCACCTCGTCGCCAACTTCGATCGAGCGGTCGCCGAGAAGGTCAGCGCCAACGACGTCG
Source organism: Thermoleophilia bacterium (assembly GCA_029858755.1). Taxonomy (GTDB): domain Bacteria; phylum Actinomycetota; class Thermoleophilia; order Gaiellales; family Gaiellaceae; genus Gaiella. Next base: position 1,950 of record JAOUEK010000209.1, on the reverse strand, counting down.
TCCGCGGCGCCGCCGCCCTCGTCGGCGGCGGCGGCGGCGGGAGGCCGACCATGGCCCGGGCGGGAGGCCGCGAGCCGGAGCGGCTGGGCGAGGCGCTGGCCGAGGCGGAGCGGCTGATCCTCACCTCCCTGTGAGAGTCGTCGCCCTCGACTACGGCTCCGCACGCACTGGGGTCGCCGTCTCCGATGCCACCGGCCTGCTGGCACGGCCCGTCGAGGTCGTGGAGCGGGCGTCGACCCGCGCGGGGCTCGACCGCCTGGCGACTCTCGTCTCGACGCTCGAGGCGGAGCGCGTCGTCGTCGGCCTGCCGCTCACGCTGCGTGGCGAGCGGGGGGAGCAGGCGCGCGAGACCGAGCGCTTCGTGGAAGCGCTCCGTGAGCGCCTGGACGTCCCGGTGGAGACGTTCGACGAGCGCTTCACGACGACGCTCGCGCAACAGACTCCCTCCGGGGCGCCGGAGGACGCGCTCGCAGCCGCGCACCTGCTGCAGGGCTGGCTCGACCGGAGAGCCCCGGCGTGAGGCTCGCGCGGGCTGCGGCCACCCTGGGCCTGACGCTCGGCCTGCTCTCGGCCGGGTGCGGGGGCAACGAGCCCCCGCCCGTCGCGACCGAGACCGAGCCGACGCTCCAGCTGCTGAGCGTGATCTTCCCGGAGGGCTTCACCCGCGCGGAGATGGCGGACCGCGTCGCCGCCGTGCGCGAGATCGCGATCGGCGAGCGCGGCGTCACTCCCCGGCTGACCAAGGCGGGCTACGTCGCCACGACGGCCGCCGTGCTCCCGCCACCCGCCTTCCGCAGGCAGTCGAAGGGCAAGATCGAGGGCTTCCTCTTCCCGGCGACCTACGAGTTCACGCAGGAGACCACTGCACGCTCCCTCGTCGCCGACCAGATCGCGACCTTCAAGCGGAAGTGGTCGACCGTCGACCTCCGCTACGCGCGCTCGAAGAACCTGACGCCGTACGACGTCCTGATCATCGCGTCGATGATCGAGAAGGAGACGGCCATCGCCTCGGAGCGCCGGCTCGTCTCGGCGGTGATCTACAACCGCCTCCGCAACGGGATGCCGCTCGGCATCGACGCGACGATCCGCTACGGGCTGCGGATCCCGGGCACGGAGTCGCTCACGAAGGAAGCGCTCGGCACCGACTCCCCCTACAACACCCGACTCCGAGTCGGGCTGCCCCCGACGCCGATCGCCAACCCCGGGCTGGCGTCGATCCGTGCGGCCGCGCGCCCTGCCGACGTGCCGTTCCTCTACTACGTGCGCAAGCCGGGATCGCTGCGGCACTACTTCACCGCGAGTGAGACGGACTTCCTGCGCGCGGTCTGCGAGTACGGCTACGCCTGCAGCTAGGCGATACTCGCGGGGATGATCGAGATCCGCGGCACGACGACGCTGGTCGGCCTGCTCGGCTGGCCGACCTCGCACTCGCTCTCGCCGCGCATGCAGAACGCGGCGTTCGGCGCCCTCGGCCTCGACTGGGCCTACGTGCCGCTGCCCACCCCGCCGGAGGCCCTCGGTGACGGGGTGCGCGGGCTCGTCGCCGCGGGGTTCGCCGGCGCCAACGTGACGATCCCGCACAAGCAGGCGGTGATCCCGCTCTGCGACGAGCTGGCGGAGGTCGCCGAGCGCGCGGGATCCGTGAACACGCTCGTGGTCGCAGACGGGAGCCTGCTCGGCAGCTCCACGGACGGCCCCGCGGTCACCGACCAGATCGAGGCACACGGGCGGCGGGCCCTCGTGCTGGGGACGGGCGGCGCCTCTCGCGCGGTGGCGGACGCGCTCCGCCGCGTCGGCGCCGAGGTCCTCGTCACCGGGAGGCGTGACGCCGGCTGGCCGCCGTCGAGCGAGGGCTTCGACGTGCTCGTGAACGCCACGCCCGTGAAGGACGCGACGCCCGTCGCCCCGCACGCGGGACAGCAGGTGGTCGACCTCGCGTACAACGCCGAC
>JAOUEK010000208.1 GCA_029858755.1 Thermoleophilia bacterium | reverse complement strand
CCTCTGGACGCGTCCTCGGTGTGATTCCGACCACGCACTCGCTCGGCGACCTTGCACGAGGCCTCCGCCGACGCGATCTCCCCGATCTCGTCCACGTCTACTTCCACGACACGGACCTGCTCGACGCCCGCCGGCGGCTGGTGTTGATGGCGGCGTTGCGCCTGCTCGCCCTGCGCCGGACGCCGGCGCGGCTCGACGACGTCGCCGCCGACGCCGCCTCGCGGGCGCCGGAGCTGGACTGGACCGCCGTCGCGCGCCGAGGAGCCGGCCCGGCACCGCAGTAGACTTCAGGCGTGGCGACGAAGGCCCCGTCCGAGGCCCCGTCCGACTCGCCGCCGGACCCCGTCCGGCGCGCCGCCCCACCTCCGCCCGGGGCCGACGTCCGCTCGTCCCGCGTCTTCATCCTCTCTCGCGGATCGCTGCTCGGCATTCTCCGACGAACGCTGAGCATCGCCGCCCTCGTCGTCGTTGACGTCGCAGGGCTCGCGCTCGGCCTCTACGTCGCGCTCGTCGTCCGCCAGGTCGTCTACGGCGAGAGCGACGTCTTCTGGAGCCTGCTCTGGCGTCAGGAGCGCGAGTGGCTGCAGTGGCTTGCGCCGATCACGGTGCTCGTGTTCCTGCAGGCCGGCCTCTACGCGCCGCGCGAGCGGCGTGCCGGCCCAGGTCGCATCGTCGCCTCGCTCCTCGCCGTCGCGCTGATCGTGCTCGCGTTCGGCCTCGGCACGGACTACGAGTTCACCACCACCGGCCTGATCCCCACCGCGGCCGTCTGCGCCGCGATCTCGATCGGCGTGCTGCGCGCCGCCTACGAGTCGATCTCCCTGGAGCTGATGCAGGTCGTCGGCATCCGCCGCCGGGTGGTGCTCGTGGGGGACGGTGAGAGCCTCGAGCGGATCCAGCGCCAGCTCGACGCGGCCAGGGGCGGCATCGCCTACGAGCTCGTCGGCGCCGTGTCCCGGGAGCCGGCACCAGGCCTCCGGCAGCTGGGGACGGGCCTGCCGGAGCTCCGGGCCGTGCTCGAGCGGGAGCACCCCGACGAGCTCGTGCTCGCCGAGGCCGCCTTCGACGAGCGGACGATCCTGGACATCGTCGAGGCGGCGCACCGCGAGGGCGTCAAGGTCAGGCTCGCCCCGAACACGACCGATCTCCTCGTCCACGAGGGCCGGTACGTCCCCGGGCAGGGCGTGCCCCTGTTCGAGCTCCGGCCACCCGTCCTCTCCGGCTTCGACTGGGCTCTGAAACGGGTGTTCGACCTCGTCGTCAGCGGGTTGCTCGGGCTCGTGCTCACGCCGCTGTGGCTGCTCGTGGCCGTCGCGATCAAGCTCGACTCGCGCGGCCCGGTGCTCTACGTCGACCGGCGGATCGGTGTCGGAGAGCGCGAGTTCGGGATGCTGAAGTTCCGCACCATGGTCGAAGGCGCCTCCGACCGTCAGGCGGAGCTGGAAGCCGAGAACGAGGCGGAGGGCGCGCTGTTCAAGATCAAGGACGACCCGCGCGTGACGCGCGTGGGCCGCGTGCTGCGCCGGCTGTCGATCGACGAGCTGCCACAGCTCTGGAACGTGCTGCGCGGCGAGATGAGCCTCGTCGGGCCGCGACCGCTGCCTCTCCGCGACTCCATGCTGCTCGAGGACTGGCACCGGGCGCGGTACCTGGTGCTGCCGGGGATGACCGGGCTGTGGCAGATCTCGGGACGCTCGGGGCTCGCCTTCGACGACCTCGTGCGGCTCGACTTCGCATATCTGGAACGCTGGTCGATCTGGCTCGACATCTCGATCATCGCGCGAACGGTCCCGGCGGTGATCATGGGCCGCGGCGCGTACTGATCGATCGCGCCGCCCTGTGGGCCGGTCTCGCACCACGTCTCCTCCCTTCGCACCGTCCGGTGCCTCACGCCGGAAGGCCCCGCGGTGTCCGCCTCGGCCGTGGATCAGTGGAAAGCTGGGCACAAGCAAGACACGAGCCAGGCTCGACGGGCCATGGTGTCCGACACCGGGCGCCCTAGACTGACTCCCCGTGCGCACGCCCCGGATCCTCGCCGTCGCCTCCGCGGTCGATCTCGACTTCCGCTACGGCTGCACGCCCGCCTGGTGGCAGCTGTGGAAGGGGCTGTACGAGGTCGGCGTCGACCTCGTCGTCACGCCGTACCGCGGGCGCCCGGTCGAGTCGCCCTGGTGGCGCACGGCGCCGAACCCTGCCCACCGTGAAGGGGAGACGTACGCTGCCCTGCGCGGCGGCCTGGCCAGGCTCAAGGGCGACCGCTACCTCCGCCGCAGCGAGCACTCCCCGGAGGACTCGACCCTCGACCGCCTGACGCGCGGGACCATCTGGCGGGTCGTCACGCCGCGCTGGCGGCGGCACCTGGAGCGCCTCGTCGAGAGTGAGCGGCCCGACGCAATCGTGGTCTTCACCGTGCCGATGGCGCATTTCCGAGGCATCCCGACGGCGCTTCGCGAGCGCTTCGGCGTTCCGGTCGTCTTCTACGACGGAGACGTGCCGATGAGCCTGCCGGAGTTCGGCGGGATGGACACCGGCTTCAACTACTACCACGGCGCCGACCCCTCGGAGTACGACCTCGTCGTGTCCAACTCGGAGGGTGGGCTCGACCGGCTCCGAGAGCTCGGCGCACGCCGTGCCGAGGCGGTCTTCTGGGCGGCCGACCCAGAGTTCTTCGCGCCAGCCGCCGTGGCGAAGGAGATGGACGTGCTCTTCTACGGCTACGGCGACAAGTTCCGGCGCGAGTGGATGGAGGCGATGGTCGGCGAGCCCAGCCGGCGCCTCCCGGGGCTGGACATGGCGCTCGGCGGAAGGGACTTCCGCGGTGACGTCGGCCGTGCCCGGCTGCTCGGCGACGTCCCCTTCAACGCCTTCTCGCGGGCGATCTCCGCGGCGCGGGTGAACCTCAACATCACGCGGCGCTCGCACGCCACGGTGCCCTTCTCGTCCACGTGCCGCCCGTTCGAGCTCGCGGCCGCCGGCGCGGCGATCGTCTCCAACCCGCACGCGGGGATCGAGCGCTGGCTCGAGCCCGGCAGCGAGGTGATCGTCGTCGGGAACGCGGATGAAGCGACCGACGCGTACGCGGCGCTGCTCGACGACCCGGGGCAGGCGGAGGCGATGGGCGCTCGGGCCCGAGAGCGGGTGCTCGACGAGCACACCTATCGGCACCGCGCCGCACGTCTCCTCGACCTCCTCGGCGTCACCGTGGCCGCGTCGTGAGCGCCGGCCGCGTGATCGCGATCGTGCCCGCGTACAACGAGGCGGGGGCGATCGGCGGCGTCGTCGACGCGATCCACGCGCTCGACGGCTCGTTCGACGTCGTCGTCGTCGACGACGCCTCGACCGACGCGACGGCCGCCGTCGCCCGTGCGCACGGCGCCGAGGTGCTCCGGCTCCCGATCAACCTCGGCATCGGCGGCGCCGTGCAGACCGGCTTCCGGGCCGCGCTCGCCGGCGGCTACGAGCGTGCCGTGCGCCTCGACGGCGACGGTCAGCACGACCCCGCCGAGCTGCCGAGGCTGCTGCAGCCGCTCGAGCGCGACGAGGCAGACGTGGTCACGGGGTCGCGCTTCGTCGACGGCGACGGCCACTACCGCCCGCCGCTCGCGCGCCGGATCGGGATCACGTGGTTCGCGAGGCTCGTGTCCGCAGTCACGCGAACGCGTGTGACGGACACGACATCGGGCTTCCAGGCCCTCAACCGCCGCGCGATCGCGCTCTTCGCCGAGGACTACCCGGCCGACTACCCGGAGGTGGAGGCGACGGTGCTCGTCCTCCGCCACCGGCTCCGCCTGGTGGAGGTGCCGGTGCGCATGCGCGAGCGCGAGCACGGCTCGTCGTCGATCACCTTCGTCCGGTCGATCTACTACATGCTCAAGGTGACACTCGCGCTCTTCGTCGCCATGGCGCGCAAGCTGACCCCGTCCCAACAGGCCCCGGCCCCGTGACACCGCTCCGCATCTCCATCGCCGCCTCGGTGGCGTCGGTCCTGCTCATCCTCGTCGTGCTGGAGCTGATCCGCGGCCGGCGACTCAAGGAGCGCTACGCGCTGCTCTGGCTGGTGACGGGGGTCGTCCTGCTCGTCCTCTCCGCCTGGCGCGACGGGCTGAACACGATCGCGGGCTGGCTCGGCGTCAGCGGCTACCCGCCGGCGATCCTGTTCGCGGCGGCGACGCTCTTCCTGATCGTCGTGCTCCTCCACTACTCGACGGTGCTCTCGCGACTGGATGACGAGAAGACGCTGCTGGCGCAGGACCTCGCGCTGCTCCGCCGGCGGGTGGACGACCTCGAGCGCGCCGGCCCCGCCGCCGCGGTGCCTACGGAGCCGCCGGCACGGGCGGACTGATCACGAAGACGTCGCCGCGCTCGGGGTCGTCGAGCCAGTTCGCGGCGACGCCCACGCGGTACGTGACCCCGGCCTCGGGGGAGGCGTCGAGGTACGTGCGCGCGCGTGTCGTCGCGAGCAGGGTCATCCTCAGGTCGCAGCGATCGCCGCCCGCGGTGGCGCAGTCGACGTCGGGCCCGGAGCCCTCGGTGCGGTAGACGCGGTAGAAGGTCGTCGTGCGCGTGGTGGCGTCGGCCCACGTCAGCCGCTGGCTGTCGCCGACCCGCTCGACGCGCAGCTGGACGACGCCCTCGTCGACCGGGACGAGGATGTCGTCGACGTCGATTGCCTGCCCCGGCCCGGACTGCGGTGACGATGCGAGCATCGCCCCCAACGGCACGATCGCGAGCGCCGCCACCACCGCGACGACTCCGCGCCTGCTGGGCCGACGCGGCGGGGGTGGGG
>JAOUEK010000207.1 GCA_029858755.1 Thermoleophilia bacterium | reverse complement strand
GTTGGGTCGCGCCGACAATCAGCTTCTGCTCGATGAGACGCTGGAGCACCTCCGAGCCGTCGCCGGGTCGGTGAACCTGCCGGTGAACGCAGACTTCGAGGGCGGCTTCGCCGACGATCCGGAGCACGTTGGCATCAACGTGAAGCTGGCTGCAGCGACCGGGATCGCCGGGCTGTCGATCGAAGACTCCTCGGGCGACGCGGCTGAGCCGCTGTACGAGTTCGACCTTGCCGTCGACCGTATGCGAGCCGCGCGACGAGCGATCGACGAGAGCGGAACGGGCATCGTCCTCACCGGACGATCCGAAGGCTTCGTGGTCGGGCGCCCCGACATCGACGAGACGATCCGGAGGCTGCAAGCGTACGCCGAAGCCGGCGCCGACTGCCTCTACGCTCCGAGGATCGACACGGTCGAGCACGTTTCCGCCGTTGTTGCCGCGGTGTCACCGAAACCGGTGAACCTCCTGGTCAACGCTCCATTCATCACGGTCCGGGTGGCTGCTTCCCTCGGAGTGCGCCGGATCAGCGTCGGGGGTACGCTCGCGCGCACCGCATGGGCCGGGTTCCTGCAGGCTGCGCAGGAGATCGCAGGCGAGGGGACGTTCTCGCGGTTCCAGGGGCTCCCGGACGTCGATGCGCGCTTCAGCGCCCGGTAGGCGGCTCGGACTCCTCGAAGATCGCAGCGGCAGCGCCGATCGCGGCGCACAACCTGAGCGAGCCCGAGCTCTCGGACACGAAGCACGACCGTCCTTCGCGCACGACCGCTGACCACGCAGCGCAGCCTTGGCCAGGTGCGACTCGCTCGGGGGACAGTCCCGAACCGGATGGGTGGCCTCCGGGGCGTGTGGTTCGAGGATGCAGACGGCAACATCCTGAACCTCATCGCACCTTATCGGGCGACCCGTAGACTCGGGCCGTGCCCGAGGCGCCGCTCGAAGACGCAGGCTCCGGCGTCGCGCCGGCCGGCGACGGCTGGTTCGTCGTCAACGTCCGCGACGCCGAGTGGTGGGTGTCGGAGACGTTCGGCTCGGGGTGCGGGTTCGAGAGTCGTGAGCACCCGTTCCCGCAGCTCGGCATCAACCTCAGTGTCCTCGAGCCCGGCGAGCCGAACTGCCTGTACCACGCCGAGTCGCAGCAGGAGGCGTTCCTCGTGCTGTCCGGCGAGTGCAGGCTGCTCGTCGACGGCGAGGAGCGGCTCCTGCGTCCCTGGGACTTCTTCCACTGCCCGGCCGGGACGGAGCACGTCTTCGTGGGTGCCGGCGAGGGGCCGTGCGTGATCCTGATGACCGGGGCGCGCTCGGCCGACGAGCAGCTGCTCTATCCCGTGTCGGAGCTCGCGGGCCGATATGGCGCGAGCGCCGAGGAGGAGACACCGGACCCCGCGCAGGCGTACGCGCGCTTCGAGCGGCCTCGGCGAGGGCGGCCCGGGTACTGGGGCCGCCTCCCCTGGTCCGACTAGTGGCCTTGCGCAGCTCGGCCGTGCGTGCCGGGTGGCCGGGCTCGCGTCGGCTGTCGGGCGCGCTCGCCTGAAAGCGCGGCAACCTGCGGCAGGCCACCGGCAGGGCCCGACGTCCAGCTGATCGACATCCTGCGCCTCGGCGACGACGGCCTCGTCCGTGAGCACTGGGAGTCTTCGACGCCCTGGCCCTGATGCAGCAGCGGGGCGCGATCCCGGAAGGCCCTCCGGCCCAGCGGCGGTCGAGTGTCACCGAGCGGTTTGCCGTCTGCCAGCGGCTACCCGTGCTCTCCGCTCGTGGCGGGAGCGCGCTAGGGTGACTCGGTGGCGTATCGCGCGATTCGTCCCGAGGACCTCGAGTGGATCACGCGTCCTCACGATCCGGACGAGGCTCCACGCCACGTCGCCGAGCTGAGCGCGAAAGCAGCGTTCGCTCACACCCGCGCGAACCTCTGGCGCTACGACCCGGGGGCGAAAGGCCGCCGCCACAGGCATCCGCTCCAGGAGGAGACCTTCGTCGTGCTCGCCGGCACCCTGTCCATGTACCTCGGTGACCCATCCGAGCGCGTCGACGTCCCGGCCGGGGGGCTCGTCCACGTCGAGCCGCGGACCGCCCTCCAGGTCGCCAATCACGGGGACGAGGATCTTCTCGTCTACGCCTACGGCACGCCACCGGAGAGCGAGCACGCCGAGATCCTCGACCCGGCTGTCTAGCGCAGGGCCCGGGGCGCATTCCCTCCTGCTCGGCGCGGCGCTTCGGACGGGGCGCGGAGCGTCGTTCAACCGTCGGCGGCGTGCGCGAGCGCCGAGGGCGTCTGGCAGCCGACGATGGCCGGGGCCTCGTGGACGAGCTCGTCGTGCTCGAGCGCCTCGACCATGAACAGCGCGAAGTCGACACGTCGTGTCTTGTTGCTCTCGAGGATGGCGTCGCCCACGTGGCGACTCCACACGGGCAGGCCCTGGCTCTCGCCCTCCTCGAGGTCGCTGCCGCGAACGACCGTCCAGCGCGCGTCGCTGGCGAACACGCGCCGGCACGCCTCGACCTGGTCGTCGAGGTCGGCGAAGCGGAACAGGCGCGCGAGTGGGCCGAAGATCTTCGCCTGGGCCTTCAGCTTCCACGAGTACACGTCCTTGCCGTCCCGCGTGATGTGCCACCCGCAGGAGAAGACGAGGCGAGCACCCGGCTCCGCGTGGTCGAGCACCGCCTGCGCCGTGCCCGTCGAGTACGCCTGGACTCCCCAGGGGACGAGCACGACGAGCACGCCGCCGCAACCGGCGACCGCCTTCCGGATCACCTCGGGGTCGTTCGTCACCCCGGGGACGATCGTCATGCGTCCGGCAAACGCGTCGAGCTTGCCGACGCTCTGCTCGCGGCAGACGCCGACCACCTCGTAGCCCCGGTCGAGTGCGTGCCGCACCATGTACCGGCCGAGCTTCCCCGACGCGCCGACGATGCACACGCGCTTCGCGCCGTCGCTCACGCGTCCACGCTAGCGTCGTCGCCGCGCCGACGTCGAGCGACGCGTCAGGGTGGTCGTCGAGTGCGATGATCGCGGGTCGATGAGCAGCACGCCGGCGAGGAGAGTGGCGTGACCGGCCCCGCCGAGGCAGCTGGTGTCGATCTCTACTGGCTGCCGCTGGGGGCGGGTGGTCACTCCGTGCGGCACAACGGGCGCGTCTACGAGGCCGTCGCGGCGAGGATCGCCCGGCGCCCGGCGCGCGACCTGTACCACGCTGCGCTCGAGGTGCTCGTGCCGGAGGGGCGGTTCGTGATCGAGCAGGCCCCGGTGCGCGACGGCAACGGGCCGCAGCGCGGCGTCGTCGCGGGGGGCGCCGTGGGACATCGCTGGGCCGGGCGCTTCCGGCTCTTCCGCTACGAGGTCCGCCGCTGGCGCGACGGCGTGATCCCGGACGTCGCCGAGGCGGTGGAGAGCCCGCGGCGGTTGACCGACGAGCAGGCGGTGGCGCAGCGCCTGCTCGATCTCGTGCCGTCCGTGCCGACTCCTGTCTGGGGTCTCGACGAGCTCGACGCGGGGGAGATGTGGAACTCGAACTCGATGATCTCGTGGCTGATCGCACGCAGCGGCATCGCCGCCGAGGAGATCGCGCTGCCGACGGGCGGGCGCGCCCCCGGCTGGGACGCCGGTCTCGTCGTAGCGCGCCGGCAGACGGTGAGCGCCGCGGGCACCGTCTCCCAGTCGTGAGCCGCCGGGCTCCAGGCCGCGCTGCGACGTTCGCAGTCCCGCGAGCGCATAGCATCGGCCGATGAGCTGGGACGAGCGCTTCGCGGAGCACTACGACGAATGGGCCGCGGGGATGACGGAGGACGTCCCCTTCTACGTCGAGCTCGCCCGCGAGGCCGACGGGCCGCTCGTGGAGCTCGCCGTCGGGAGTGGGCGCGTCGCGATCGCGGTGGCGCGGGAGACGGGGCGGTGCGTGATCGGGATCGATACATCGCCGGCCATGCTCGAGCTGGCGAGAGCGGCGGCTGCGGAGGCCGGGGTCGAGCTCGACCTGCGCCTCGGCGACATGCGGGAGCTCTCCCTCGAGGAGCCCGCGGCGCTGATCACGTGCCCGTTCCGCGCCCTCCTGCACCTGCCGACGTGGGCCGATCGGCGTCGCACGTTCGAGCGGGTCGCCGCATCCCTGCGCCCGGGTGGGCGGTTCGCATGGAACGCGTTCGCGTTCGACCACCACATCGCGTCCCGCCTCGACCGGCAGCACCACGACGAGCCCGTGGCGCACACGCTTCGCTACGCCGTCGCCGACAACCGGATCGACATCACCCTCGACGGCGGCGGCACGAGCTCGCTGTGGTGGGCGACGAAGAACGAGTGGCTCGGGCTGATCGACGTCTCCGGGCTCGAGCTCGAGGCGCTCTACGGCGGCTTCGACCGCAGACCGCTCGACGACGAGAGCCGCGAGTACGTGGTCGTGGCGACCCGGCCGGATTGAGCGCCCGGCAGCCCGGCATGCTCTTCGACCCTTCGAGCCACGAGCCGCTGACCGAGCGCGCCTGGGACGAGGATCGCGCCCGGACTGCCATCGCGGCGATCGTCGCCGAGGCGGAGGGCGCCTTCGACGAGGGCACGCTGTGGCCGCCGCACCCGCTCGACCTCGAGGGCGGCCCGCTGTCCGCGGTAGCGTCCCTCTACCTCGGCGCATCCGGGGTGATCTGGGCGCTCCACGACCTCGCGCGCGCGGGGGCGGCAGGGCTGCGTCGCGACTGGGCCCCGGTCGCCGTGGCGCTGGCCGGGCGCTACGCGGAGCGGCCGGACTTCCAGGACCTCGTCGAGGGCCCCGTCCCGTCCCTGTGGGGCGGGGAGTCCGGGATCC
>JAOUEK010000206.1 GCA_029858755.1 Thermoleophilia bacterium | reverse complement strand
TGAACGAGCGCGAGGCCTTCGACCGGCTCTCCCGTCACGGGCCGAACGCGATCAGCCGGCCGGAGCGCCCGCCGTACGGGCGGATCGCCCTCGCCCAGCTGGTCGACCCGCTCGTCGCGCTGCTCGTGGCGGCGGCGGTGATCTCCGCGGCGATCGGCGAGGGGCTGGAGGCGTCCGTGATCGCCGCGATCGTCGTGCTCAACGCCGTGCTCGGCTTCACGCTCGAAGCTGGTGCCGAGCGGGAGGTGCTCGCGCTCCATGCGTCGCTCGAGCTGGAGGCCACGGTCGTACGCGGCGGCGAGGAGCGGGTGCTCCCCGCGGCGGAGCTGGTGCCCGGCGACGTGCTCGTCGTCCGGGAGGGCGATCGGGTACCGGCCGACGCCCGTCTGGTGCACACGCACGGCCTCGAGGTGGACGAGTCGTTGCTCACCGGTGAGTCCGTGCCCGTGGAGAAGGGCCCGTTGCCCGTCGCCGGAGACGCGCCGCTGGCGGAGCGCGCGCCCATCCTCTACTCGGGTACCGGCGTGACCCGCGGCAGCGCCACCGCGGTCGTGTTGGCGACCGGCTCGTCGACGGAGCAGGGCATGATCGCGCAGCTCGTGGAGGAGGCCGAGCGCCCGCCGACGCCGCTGCAGGTGCGCCTCGGCTCGCTCGCCCGGCTGCTCGTGGCCGTCGGCGTCGCGGTCACCCTCGTGCTCACCGGCGCCATGCTGGCTCGGGGCGAGCCCGTCCACGACGCCTTTCTCGTCGGCGTGTCGGTCGCCGTCGCCGCCGTCCCCGAGGGGCTCGCCGCGATCCTCACGATCGCCCTCGCGCTCGGCTCGACGGCGATGGCGCGGCGACGGGCGATCGTGCGCACCCTGGCCGCGATCGAGACGGTCGGCGAGGCGACCGTGATCTGCGCCGACAAGACGGGCACGCTCACGGAGAACCGGATGCGGCTCGAGCGGGTCGAGGCCGCGGAGGGACATGACGAGCGCTCGGTGCTCGCTGCGGCCGCGGCGTCGTCGGCCGCCCGGGTCGACCCGGTCGACCGCGCGCTCCTGCAGGCGGCGGCCGAGCGCGGGGTCGATGTCCGCCACGAGATCGTGCGCTCGCTCCCGTTCGAGGCGGCCCGCAAGCGCGCCACCGTCGTCGTCGCGGGGGAGGGCGGGCTGACAGTCGTCGTCAAGGGCGCACCGGAGGTCGTGCTCGCCCGCTGTCGCGAGCACGACCCGGAGAGCGAGCGGCTGCGGGGGCTCGCGGAGGACTGGGCCGCCGACGGTGTGCGGGTGCTCGCGGTGGCCCGGCGCTCGGTCGACCGTCCCGATCACCCGGGCCTGGAGGACGACCTCACGCCGGTCGGCCTCGTCGGCCTCGCCGATCCGCTGCGCGAGACGGCGGCCAGCTCCGTCGCCGCGGCGTGGGGGCTCGGGCTGGACGTGCAGATGCTGACGGGCGACCACCCGCTGACGGCGGCCTCGATCGGGCGTCAGCTCGGCCTCGCGCCCGATCGGGTGCACGCCCGCTTCACCCCGGCGGACAAGCTGCGGCTGGTCGAGGAGCTGCAGCGTCGCGGCGAGGTGGTCGCGGTCACGGGCGACGGGGTCAACGACGCTCCTGCACTCCGGCAGGCGGACGTCGGCATCGCCATGGGCGGCGCCGGTACGGAGGCGGCCCGCGAGGCCTCGACGCTCGTGCTCACCGACGACGACTTCGCCTCGATCGTGGCCGCTGTCGAGGAGGGGCGCCGTGTGGGCGCGAACGTCCGCTCGTTCCTCGCCTTCCTGCTCTCCGCCAACGTGGGCGAGGTCGTCCTCTTCGGGATCGCGATCGCCGCGGGCCTCGGCGTGCCCATGACCGTGGTGCAGGTGCTGGTCGTGAACCTGCTCACGGACGGCCCGCCCGCCGTCGCCCTCGCCGCCGATCGCGCCACGCGGGGACGCGAATGGCTCCGCCGCGGCGCCCCGCTGCTCGAGCGACGCCTCGTCGGCGGCCTGCTCGCGGTCGGCGGCCTCATCGGCCTGTGCTCGCTCGCCGCCTACCTGGTCGTCCGCGAGACGCGTCCCGAGGCCGCGCAGACAGCCGCCTTCGCGACGGTGGCGCTCGCCGAGCTCGTGTTCGTCTTCTCGTGCCGCTCCGACCGCCTGCCCAGCTGGCGACTGGAGGCGAACCGCCTGCTCTGGTTGGCGGTCGGCGTCTCGCTCGCCCTGATCGCCGTCGCCCTCTACGTGCCCGCGCTGCACGAGCCGCTCGGGACGGTCCCGCTCGACGCGTTCGAGCTCGCGCTCGTCGTGGCGCTCGCGGTCGCACCGGCGGTCGCGGCGGAGATGGCGAAGCGGGTCGTAGCCGTCCGGGCGCCCGATAGGATGACCGCCTGAGCTCCACTGCGGAACAGCCGCTCCACCGCCAGCTCGGCCTCACGGACGGGGAGCTCGATCGAATCGTCGCGCTGCTCCGGCGGGAGCCGAACCACTTCGAGCTCGCGGTCTTCTCGCTGCTCTGGTCGGAGCACTGCGGCTACAAGCACTCCGCGCTGCTGCTCCGGCGGCTGCCGAGCGAGGGCGCGCGGGTGCTCCAGGGCCCGGGCGAGAACGCGGGCGTGCTCGACCTGGGCGACGGCCTCGCCGTGGCGTTCAAGGTCGAGAGCCACAACCATCCGTCGGCCGTGGAGCCGTTCCAGGGGGCGGCGACCGGCGTCGGCGGCATCCTCCGTGACGTCTCCGCGATGGGTGCCCGCCCGGTGGCGCTGCTGGACGGGCTTCGCTTCGGTGCCCCCGACCACCACTTCTCGCGTGCCGTCGGCGGCATCGGCCACTACGGCAACTGCGTCGGCGTGCCGAACGTCGGCGGCGAGGTCGTGTTCGACAACGCCTACGCGTCGAACTGCCTGGTCAACGCCATGTGCGTGGGGCTGCTCCCCGCCGAGCGGCTGACGCGCGCCAAGGCTTCGGCGGCAGGCGCCCTCGTCGTGCTCTACGGCGCCACCACCGGCCGCGACGGCATCGGCGGCGCCTCGGTGCTCGCGAGCGCCGAGCTCGGCGAGGACGATGCCGACAAGCGGCCCTCGGTGCAGGTCGGCGACCCCTTCACCGGGAAGAAGCTGATCGAGGTCTCCGTGGAGCTCGTCGAGCGGGGCCTCGTCCAGTCGCTCCAGGACTGTGGGGCCGCGGGGCTCGCCTCCTCGCTGTCGGAGATGGCGGCCGACTACGGCATCGACGTCCACCTCGACCGGGTGCCGCTGCGCGAAGTCGGCATGGAGCCGTGGGAGGTGATGATCTCCGAGTCACAAGAGCGGATGGTGGCGATCGTCGCACCGGAGCGCCTCGGGGCGGTGGAGGAGGTCTGCGCTCGCTGGGAGCTCCACCACGCGGTGATCGGCGAGGTCACCGACACCGGCGTGCTGCGGGCGCTCTGGGCAGCGGAGGAGGTCGGTGCGATCCCCGCACGCTTCCTCACCGACGAGTGCCCTCGCTACCCGCTCGAGCAGCAGGCGCGTGCGACGCCCGAGGAGGTGCCCCTCAGGGGGGCCCCGGCCGTGGACGACGCGCTGCGCGAGCTGCTCGGGTCGCCCGCGCTGCGCTCCCGTTCCTTCGTGACGCGCCGCTACGACCAGCTCGTCCAGTCGCGCACCGTGCGACGCCCCGGGCTCGACGCGGCGGTGCTCCGCCTCCGCCCCTCCTGGCGCGGCCTCGCCCTGAGCCTCGACGGCACCGGTCGCCTCGGCAGCCTCGACCCGTTCACCGGCGGCGCCGCGGCCGTGCTCGAGGCGGCACGCAACGTCGCCTGCGCCGGCGGCGAGCCGATCGGCTTCACCGACTGCCTCAACTTCGGCAACCCCGAGAAGCCCGAGGTCGGCTGGCAGCTGGCGCAGTCGATCGAGGGCATGGCGCGGGCGTGCGAGGCGCTCGGCGTGCCCATCGTCTCCGGCAACGTGTCGCTCTACAACGACACCGACGGCTCGTCCATCCCTCCCACGCCGGTCGTCGGCTGCGTGGGGCTCGTCGCCGACGTTCGCCGCGTGCCGCGTGCGTGGCGCGAAGGCGACGCCGTGCTGCTCGCCACGGCAGGCCCGCCGCGCCTTCCCGGCTCGGAGTACCAGGCGCGCTACGGCACCGTCTCGGGCTCCCCTCCGGCGCTCGACCTCGACGCCGAGGCGGCCCTGGTCGAGCTGCTGTGGCGCGTCGCGCCGCGTGCGTCACTCGTCCACGACGTCTCCGACGGAGGCCTCGCGGTGTGCCTGGCGGAGATGGCGATCCACAGCGGCACGGGCGCCGTGCTCGACCTCTCCGGGGACGCCGTCGAGCTCTTCGGGGAGGGCGGCGGCCGCGCCGTGATCGCCCTGCCCCCGGAGCAGGTCGAGGTCGACCCGCTCGGGGCGGACGTCCAGGTGCGCCGCATCGGCGAGGTCGGCGGCGATACCCTCCTGGGAGTGCCCGTGGGGGAGCTCCAGCACGTCTGGTCGGGAGCGGCGTAGGCATGTGCGGCGTCTTCGGCATCAGGTCGGACGAGCGCGATGTCGCGCGGCTCGCCTACTTCGGCCTGTTCGCGCTGCAGCACCGCGGTCAGGAGTCGGCAGGAATCGCCGTCTCCGAGGGCGGCCGCATCACCGTCGTGCGTGACATGGGGCTCGTCCCGCAGGTGTTCCCCAGCGAGGAGAAGCTGCAGGCGCTCCCCGGCGAGGTCGCGATCGGGCACACGCGCTACTCCACCACCGGCGGCGTCCACTGGTCGAACGCGCAGCCGGTGATGCACCGGGGGGCGGTGCGGACGGTGGCCCTGGGGCACAACGGCAACCTGGTCAACTCGGAGGA
>JAOUEK010000205.1 GCA_029858755.1 Thermoleophilia bacterium | reverse complement strand
CTTTCCTGCTCTTCGTGCACAGCTGGGCCACGCACATGCCGTACGACATCCTCCATGCCGAGCGCAAGGAGTGGCTCGCCGCCAAGCAGGAGCTGATGGACGGCATCCAGTCGAACACCGCCGCCGGGCTCGAGGCCGTGTACGAGTCGTACCGCCTGGCCGTGGAGACGATGTCGGAGGTCGTGCTCGCCTCCTTCCTCGGCGAGCTCGACGAGCTCGGGCTGCGGGAGCGCACCGCGCTCGCATTCCTCTCCGACCACGGCGAGTCGTGGGGCGAGCGGTTCGCCGACAAGGATGATGTGAAGGGCATCTACCACATGCACGGTGCGACGCTGTTCGACGAGGTCGTCCAGGTGCCGCTGATCCTCTCTGCGCCGGGACGGCTGGAGCCTGCGACGGTCTGGTCGCAGGTTCGCTCGGTCGACCTGATGCCGACGCTGCTCGAGCTGGCCGGGATCCCCGTGCCGGACGTCGACGGCGCGTCGCTGCTGTCCCTGCTCGACGGGTCGGAGGAAGGCGATCGGCTCGCCTTCGTCGCCGGCACCGACATGGGCTCGCTCTCGCAGCTCGCGGTGCGCCTGCCGCCGTGGAAGCTGATCCACCACGTCGACTCGGGCCGCGAGGAGGCCTACCGGCTCGACGTCGACCCTCGCGAGCGGGTGAGCCGGCCGGCCGACGTGCCCCTCGAGCTCCGCGACCTCCTCTACCTCGAGCTGGAGAGCTCGGAGCAGCGTGAGATCTCCGCGGAGGAGGAGGCGAAGGTCGAAGCCCGACTCGCCGACCTCGGGTACCTCTAGGCATCCACGGCGAGCGCGGGAGCCGGTGACGAGATGACCCTGCTGGAGCGCCAGTACGAGCAGATGCTGACGATCCGCCGCTTCGAGGAGACGCTGCTGCGTCTCTTCTCCGAGGGCAAGCTGACCGGGACGACGCACACGTACATCGGGCAGGAGGCGGACGCGGTCGGCGTGATCGCCCACCTCGACCCGGAGCGGGACGTCGTCTTCTCCAACCACCGCTGCCACGGGCACTACATCGCGTTCACCGGCGACCTCTTCGGGCTGCTCAGCGAGGTGATGGGCCGCTCGACCGGGACGTGCGGCGGCAAGGGCGGCAGCCAGCACCTGCACCGCGGCAACTTCTACTCGAACGGCGTCCAGGGCAGCATCGTGCCGGTCTCCACCGGAATCGCCCTGGCGGAGAAGGAGAAGGGGACGGGCGCCGTCACCACCGTGTTCGTGGGCGACGGGACGCTCGGCCAGGGGGCGCTGTACGAGTGCCTGAACATGGCCTCGCTGTGGAGCCTGCCGCTGCTCGTCGTCGTCGAGAACAACCACTACGCGCAGACGACGCCGAGGCATCTCGCGGTGGCCGGGGACATCCGCGCGCGAGGCGCCGCCTTCGGGATCGAGACGGACGAGCTCGACTCGACCGACGTCGAGGAGATCCACAGCGCCGCCCAACGAGCCGTCGACCACGTGCGCACGACCGGGCGCCCGTTCTTCCTCGTGCTGCACACCTACCGCTTCAGCCCGCACTCGAAGGGCGACGACTTCCGCGACCCGGAGGAGATCGCGCAGCGTCGCGCGCACGACCCGTTGCTCGTCGCCGGGGCGCGCCTCGACGGCGACGTGCGCGCGCGGATCGACGAGGCGGTGGAGCGCCTGATCGCGGAGACCGTGGAGGCGGCGGAGGCCGCGCCGGTGGCAGGAGCATGAGACCCCATGTCTCAGCGCCTCCTGCGTCCAGGGCCGGCACCGGACCAGTCAGCGGCCGCCCTGGGGTTTGTCGCGATCGGGAGTCCGCTCGGCGGATTCCGAATCTGCGGAGGAGAGCATGAGCGGCCAGCCCCGCTGCGTGCAGGTGCTGAACGGGGCGCTCGCCGAGATCTTCGAGACCCGCGACGACGTGATCCTGCTCGGCGAGGACCTGCTCGACCCCTACGGCGGCGCGTTCAAGGTCAGCGAGGGCCTCTCCGACCGCTGGCCCGAGCGTGTGCTGACGACGCCGATCTCGGAGGCGTCGTTGTTCGGCGTCGCCGCGGGGATGGCGCTGCGCGGCAGGCGCCCGATCCTCGAGATCATGTTCGGCGACTTCATCGCTCTCGGCTTCGACCAGATCGTCAACGGCATCTCCAAGTTCCGGGAGATGTTCGACGACCAGGTGGCGGTGCCGCTCGTCGTGCGCACGCCGATGGGCGGCCGGCGCGGGTACGGGCCGACGCACAGCCAGTCGCTGGAGAAGCTGCTCATGGGCGTGCCCGGGATCGTCGTCGTCGCCACCAGCGAGTGCCACGACCTCCGCGCGCTGCTCGTGAGCGCGGTCGACGACGACCGCCCCGTGTTCTTGATCGAGAACAAGCTCATGTACGGGCGCCCGAACCGGCGGCCGGTCGGTGGCTACCTCGACGAGCTGCGCGTCGTCGAGACCGAGACGCGCTACCCGGCGCTCACCTTCTCGGGCAGCGACTTCGAGGGCGGCGCGGCGACGATCGTCACCTACGGCGGCATGCTGCCGATCGTGCTCGAGGCCGCGACCGAGCTGATCCTCGAGCACGAAGTGTTCTGCGAGGTGGTCGCGCTGTCGCAACTGCTGCCGCTCGACCTCGAGCCCGTGGTCGAGTCGGTGGCGCGCACCGGTGCCTGCGTGACCGCGGAGGAGGGCGGTCTCACCGGCGGCGTGGGCGCGGAGATCGCAGCTCGGGTTCAGGAGCGGTCGTGGGGCGACCTGCGGAGGCCGGTGCAGCGGGTCGCCGCGCACGACGGCGTGATCCCCGCCGCACGGGAGCTGGAGAACCAGGCGCTCCCGGGCGTGCGGGACGTGATCGATGCCGTCGCCGCCGTCGCCGGCGTGCGAATCTAGACCTTCCGTGATCGAGATCATCCTCACGCGCGAGGACGCGAACACCGAGTTCGCCCTGCTCACCGAATGGCTGGCCGACGACGGCTCCGAGGTGCGCAAGCACGATGTGGTCTGTCTGGTGGAGACGACGAAGGCCTCGCTCGAGATCGAGGCGCCGGGCGCGGGCACGATCGTGCACCTCTACGCCGAAGGGGCCGAGGTCGAGCTCGGCGAGCGTATCGCGCTGATCGCGGAGTCGGCCGACGAGCTGGAGCAGGCGCGCGGCGTGCGTGGGAGCGCCGCGACGCCGGCCGCGCCCGCTGCCCCGACGAGCCGCAAGGCGACCCGCAAGGCCGTCGAGCTCGCCGAGCAGCACGGCATCGACCTGGACGCGATCGAGAAGCAGGGGTTCATCACCGAGCGCGACGTGGAGGCGCTGCTCGCCGACCGCGCGCTGGAGGAGGTCGAGGGCGCGTCGGAGGTGCTCGCCGGGATCTCGCTCGAAGGGGTCTCGCTGCCGGCTTCGTTCACCGCCGACGACTCCGTCGGGGTCGTCGACCCGGCCTTTCTCGCGTCGCTCGACGACGACCGGGGCGCCTTCGCAGCCTTGCCCTCCCACGAGAAGCTCGCCGCGTACCGGGCTGCCGGAGCGTCGGTCGGCGAGGGGGTCGTGCTCGGCGAGGGGACGACCGTCTGGGCCCCGCGGATCGTGCTCGAGGACGGCGTCTCGATCGGGCCGCGCGGGGTCGTGCGCTGCGTCGAGGTCGTGGCGATCGGCGCGTTGACCATGTTCGGGGCCGACTTCCAGCTGCGCTGCCGGCGTGCGTATCTCGGAGCCGGGATCTGGGGTGGCCGCAGCATCCGCTTCGGCGGCGGCGGGCATCGCGACCCGTGGGCGATCCTCACGGTCGGCGACCTCGGCTTCGTCGGCGACGAGGTGTTCGTCAACGTCTGCCGGCCGGTGCTGATCGGCCGCGAGGTGTTCCTCACGATGCGCTCCCTGCTCGTCACCCACAACGTCGGTCACTCGGTGCTCGAGGGCTTCGAGAACCGCTTCGCGCCGATCGTGCTCGAGGACCGTTCGCAGGTCGGGCTCGGCACCGTCGTCTACGCGGGCTGCCGGGTCGGTCGGGAGGCGATCGTCGCCTCGAGCTCGTACGTCGTCTCCGACATCCCGGCCGGGAAGCTCGCGATCGGCGTCCCGGCGAAGGTCGCCGGCGACGCGCGGCACTCGGTCTCGCGCCCGCGGCAGGTCGACCTCGGCCGCCGGATGGTGGAGGACCTGCACGAGCTCGTCTCGCTCCGCGGGCACGAGGTCTCGCCGCTCGTCGCCGACGAGGGCATCGCCTTCGAGGTGCTCGACCCCGACGCCCGCGGGCTCGTGGCCTTCCGCGAGCGCGTCGCCGACCTCCGTGCCGTGACGCCGGCGGAGGGGGAGACGGTCGTGCTGACGCTCGAGGCGGGATCGGGCGAGCCGCCCGGCGGCGTCGCGGTGATCGACCTGCTGGCACGGAGGCTCCACGGCTCCGGCGGCGTGCTGCTGGACAGCGTGCGCGAGTTCTGCCGCAAGCGGGGGATCCGCGTCGAGCCGGGCCCCTGGCGTTACCCCGGCGGGCTGATCTGACGCAGTCAGCGGCGGGTGAGGCCGAAGCGTCACTCCGGTCGGCATCGAGGGGCTCGGCTCCGGCGAGGCACCGCTGCTCGACGCTCGATTGCCGACTCCGCGCCGGATAGGGTCTGATGCGGCCCATGACGTGCGCGAGCTGCGGCACCGACAACCGCCCGGGGCGGAAGTTCTGCTCGAGCTGCGGCGCGCCGCTCGCGCTCGCCTGCCCGTCGTGCGGCGCGGCGAACGAGCCGGGCGATGCCTTCTGCGGCGAGTGCGGAGCGCCCCTTGTGACGATCAGTTACAAGGAGGGGACGGCTGGTGCGCGCGCCGAGCCTGCGGCGGAGCGGCGGCTGG
>JAOUEK010000204.1 GCA_029858755.1 Thermoleophilia bacterium | reverse complement strand
GCCGTTTCGCTTCGGTCACCGAGCGCCCGCCAGCGGGCAACCGCGTCCTCGAGCCTCTGTCGCCCATCCTGGGCTCTTCCGAGGCGGGCCACGAGCGGGCCCGATGCTGCGAGCGCCCGCGCACGGGTCCGTCCGCCTGCGCTCGACGCAGCCAGGACGGCGTCGAGGCGGGCATCGCCTTCGGCGAGGTAGCCGCGCGTGAACCAGAACCAGCCGAGGGCGCCTGCGAGCTCCAGCGCGGCATCCGGATCGCTCGCGGTGAGCCAGTCGAGCGCGGCGCGGAGGTCGTCGTGGTCGCGATCGAGCCGCGCGGACGCCTCGGCCTCGGCGTCGAGCCGTTGACCGTAGGCCGACTCTGCAAGGCGCGCGAACTCCTCGGCGTGTCGGCGGCGAAGCAGCTCCTCCTCACCCGAGTCGCCGAGGCGCTCGAGCGCGTACTCTCGAATCGTCTCCAGCATGAGCAGGCGGCCGCCGCTGATCGGCTTGAGCAGGCTCATGTCGACGAGCGCGGTTAGCTCGCCGAGACCGGCGTCGCACACCGACTCGGCGGCCTCGATCGGGAAGCTGCCTGCGAAGACTGCAAGGTGCGCGAGCAGCCGTCTGCTCGCCTCGTCGAGCAGCTCGTGGCTCCACTCGATCGTCGCGCGGAGGGTCCGCTGGCGCTCCGGCGCGTCGCGGGATCCCTCGGTGAGAAGGCGCAGCGTCCTCTCGAGTCGTTCGAGAAGCGTGTCGGGGTCGAAGAGCCTGAGCCGCGCCGCAGCGAGCTCGATCGCGAGCGGAAGGCTGTCGAGCTTGGCGCAGATGGCCTCGACCGTTGCGTCCGGCTCGATGCTGCGACCGATCGCGCGGCCTCGCTCGACGAAGAGCACAACGGCGTCGTCCGGCTCCAAGGGGTCGAGCTGGTACTGGGTCTCGCCGGAGAGGCGCAGCGGCGCGCGGCTCGTGACGAGGATCCTGAGACGCGGAGCGGTTGCCGCCAGCTGGGCGACCGCCGGAGCGGCCGCGAGGACGTGCTCGAAGTTGTCGAGCAGGAGCACGAGCTCGCGGTCGCGGAGGAACCCGGCGAGATCGTCAGGTGCCCCAATCGAATGTGCGATCTCCGTGACGACGAGATCGGGATCGGTGAGCGAGCCGAGACCGACCCAGAAGACGCCATCGGCGACGGTGCCGACGAGGTCGGCGGCAACTTGGAGTGCGAGCCGGGTCTTTCCGGTGCCCCCCGGCCCGGTGACCGTGACGAGACGACTGCCTTCGCGCAACAACGCGAGCAACTCGGCGACTTCGCTCTCTCGGCCGAGGAGTGGGTTCGCGGCCACGGGCAGGTTCGTGGCGTCGAGGGTTCGCAGCGGCGGGAACGCGTGCCCCACGGGCTGGTAGAGACGCTCTGCCTCGGTCAGATCCTTGAGGCGGTGCTCGCCGAGGTCGACGAGGTCGGCCTCGACCAGCGCTGCCGTAGAGGAGGAGACGAGCACCTGCCCGCCGTGGCCAACCGCGGCGATCCGCGCGGCCCGGTGGACATCGTGTCCGACGTAGCCCTCTTCGCCGACGAGTGGTGTCCCGGTGTGAAGGCCGACCCGCACCTCGATCGTATCCGTGGCGGCAAGGCCCTCGGAGAAGGCCACCGCTGCTGCCAGCGCCCCCGCCGCAGTCGGGAAGGCGAAGAAGAAGGCGTCGCCCTGCGTGTCGACCTCCACCCCGTGATGCGCGGCACAGGCCGCGCGGACGACCCGGCGATGCTCGGCGAGGGCGTCCGCGTACGCATCGGGCCCGAGCTCCTGCAGCAGCCGGGTCGAGCCAACGACGTCGGAGAAGAGGAAGGTGACCGTGCCCCGTGGAAGATCGTCTCGCACGCGACGCTCATCCTTGCGCCTCGCGCATCCTGCGTCCAGCGAGCCAATCGGCTCCGAGAGCGGGAGCGCCGGCTGGGCCGCTGACCGCCGGACGTGGCGAATGGCGGTGAGGCGGCTGCGTTCGCTCTGCGAGGCGGCAGAGCCCGCGCGCCCTGTGCGGCAGAATGGGTCGGTGGAGCTGTCCGAGACCCGCTATGCCCAGAGCGGTGACGTCTCGATTGCCTATGCCGAGGTAGGCGACGGGCCGGTCGACCTCGTGTTCGCGCCGGGGTCCGCGTCCCACGTCGAGCTGATGTGGCAGCACCCGCTGTTCTCGGCGTTTCTCGATCGCATGGCGTCGTTCAGCCGGGTGATCGTGTTCGACAAGCGCGGCACGGGTCTTTCCGACCGGGTCAAGAACGTCGCCACCCTGGAGGAGCGTACGGACGACATCCGGGCGGTGATGGACGCGGCCGGCTCCGAGCGCGCCGTGGTAATGGGCGTCTCCGAGGGTGGGCCGATGTCGATCGTCTTTGCCGCGACGTACCCGACGCGCACGGCGGGTCTCGTCCTCTACGGCTCCCACGCCCGCGTCACCTGGGCGCCCGACTATCCGTGGCGGTCGACCGAGGAGGAGTACCGCAGGTGGATCCGCGAGGAGGAGCGGTCACCCTCGCCGATCACCCCGGAGAGCACGCGCAGAAGCTTGCAGGCGTTCGCGCCCAGCCTCGCCGACGACGAGGAGTTCGCCCGCTGGTGGGCCATGGTCAGGCGTATGAGCATCAGTCCCGGCGCGGCGCTCGACCTCGTCCGCATGAACGTGGAGATCGACGTCCGGGACGTGCTCGCAGCGGTCCGGGTTCCAACGCTCGTCCTGCAGCGGACGGGCGACATGATCGTCAAGGTCGAGGAGGGCCGCTACCTCGCCGCGCACATCCCCGGCGCCCGCTACCGGGAGCTTCCCGGTGACGACCACCTGGCAGTGACGGGAGATACCGAGTCCGTCATCCGCGAGATCGAGGCGTTCGTGGCCGGCTTGCCGGCCGACATGCCCGAGCCCGACACGGTCCTCGCCACCGTGCTCTTCACCGACCTCGTCGGCTCGACGGCGACGGCTGCCGAGCTGGGCGACCGCCGCTGGCGCGAGCTGCTCGAGCGTCACCACGAGGCCGTCCGCGGCCAACTCTCCCGCTTCCGCGGCCGTGAGGTCGACACCGCCGGCGACGGCTTCTTCGCAACCTTCGACGGCCCGGCGAGAGCGATTCGCTGCGCCTGCGCGGTGATAGACGCGGTCGGCGAGCTCGGCCTCGAGGTGCGCGCCGGGCTGCACACGGGCGAGTGCGAGCTGCTCGCCGACAAGGTGGCCGGCATCGCCGTCTCGATCGGCGCACGGGTCGCTGCCCAGGCAGCGCCGGGGGAAGTTCTCGTCTCGCGCACGGTCAAGGATCTCGTCGCGGGCTCGGGCATCCCGTTTGCCGACCGCGGGACCACCGAGCTGAAAGGCGTACCGGGCGAGTGGCAGCTCTACGCGGTGGCGCAGGACGGCGAGACGCAGTGAGTGCGCAGCGTTCCAGAGCACGTTCGGCCTCACCGATGTCCCTCGAGCTATCCGCGCCGAGGGTCGAAGGCGCCTATGTGTCGGGCGCGCCGTGCGCGAGCTGGCGGTCGTACTCGTCCTGGTCGTAGCTGCCGCGCGACTCGACGACGAGGCCGTCGTCGTCGAGCGTCCACTCCTCGAGACCGGAGATCCGCACCGCGTTTCCCGTGCCGCCAGGGCCCGTGTTCGTGCCCGTGAACGTCCAGTGGTACTCGACGGTCTGGTCGTTGAGAACGACGTCGTCCAGGAGCACCTCGATGTCGGGGAACGCCTCGATGAACGAACGCGCGACCTCGTTTGCCTCGACCGGCTCGCCTCCGTTGATCGCGATCGTCCCGCCCGGGACGAAGTGCGCGGCGACCCGGGCCGGGTCGTGACTGCACCACGCAGCCGTGTAGCTGGCTGCGAGCTCACGGACGCGTGCGTCGTCGTGTGCCATCGAAGCCTCCTGACGCCGAGCTCTCGTGGGTCGAACCCCAGCGAGCCTACTCTGCGAGCCCGGCCGGCGCCGCGTCTGAGACACTCCTCGCGTGGAGGCGTCGGAGGAGATCCGCCGCGTCGTCGAGCGCTGGATGACCGCGATCAGCGAGGGCGACGCCGAGTCCGCTCTCGCGCGCGTCTCGGCGCACCCCGGAGCGCTCATGCTCGGCACCGATCCCGCCGAGAGGTGGAGGGGCAAGGAGATCGGGCTCGTCTGGCGGCGCCAGATCGAGGAGCAGGGCAGCTTCGAGCTCGAGTGGGACGAGATCGAGGCGTGGGAGGAGGCGTCCGTCGGGTGGGCGAGCGCGAACTGCACCGTCACGTGGGGCGGGCAGCCGCTCGACCTGCGGACGACATCCGTCCTCCACCTCGAGCACGGCGAGTGGAGAGTCGTGCAGGCGCACTGGTCGCTGTCGCGGCCGAACGAGGAGCTGGGAATGACCGTGACCAGGACGCTCGACGAGCTCGAGAGCATCGTCCGGCTCGAGCAGCCCGACTTCTCGAGCACGCTCGCCGCCGACGGCACGGTCACGATCGTCTTCACCGACATCGTCGACTCGACGGTGCTGCTCTCGCGTCTCGGCGACCAGGCGTGGCTCGAGATCCTGAGGCGCCACAACGCGGTGATCGAGGAGGTGACGGCAGAGCACGGGGGGACGGTGGTCGAGACGCAGGGCGACGGATCGATGCTCGCGTTCTCGAGCGCGCGCAGGGCCGTCGCGTGCGCGCGGGCGATCCAGCGCGCCATCACCCGTGAGTTCGCAGATGCGTCGCCGCCGATCCGCGTTCGAATCGGCGCGCACGTGGGTGACGCTCTCCGCGAGGCCGACCACTTCGTCGGCACGACGGTGCACTACGCGGCGCGCGTCGCGAGCCACGCGCTCGGCGGCGAGGTGCTGGTCTCGAATCTCG
>JAOUEK010000203.1 GCA_029858755.1 Thermoleophilia bacterium | reverse complement strand
TGATGCTGAAGGCGGGCGGGCGTCTCTCCGACGAGGCGCAGATCACCGACGCGCTCGGCAGCCCCGCCGGGATCGGGCAACTCTTCCTCACCGACCACCTGCTCGCGTTCGAGATCACCTCGATCGTGCTGCTCGTCGCCGCCGTTGGCGGCGTCGTGCTCGGCATGCGCGACACCGACGCCGAGGGGGCCGACGCCTGATGCTCGGCCCCGGCGTCCCCTGGTACCTCGCCGTCGCCGCGATCCTCTTCGCGACGGGCGCGCTGGGCGTGATGCTGCGCCGGAGCCCGCTGATCGTGCTGCTCTCGCTGGAGCTGATGCTGAACGGCTCCAACCTGGCTCTCGTCGGCTTCTCGCGGCTCTTCGGCGAGGCCGACGGGCAGGTGTTCGCGCTCGCGGTGATGGCCGTCGCCGCCGCCGAGGTCTGCGTCGGCCTCGGCCTGATCGTGGCGATGGCCCGACGCCGCCTCCCCCTCGACGTCGACCGCTTCGCGGAGCTCCGGGGATGACCGCGGGAGCCTGGGCCTGCCTGCTCTCGCCGCTCGTCGGCGCCGGGGCGATCACCGCCGCCGGGACGCGCATCACGCGCCGGCAGGCGGGCTGGATCGCCACGCTCTCCGTGTTCGTCGCCTTCGCGGGCGCGCTCGTGACGCTGATCACCCTGCTCGGGAAGGAGGCGGAAGACCGCCAGCACCTGTCCGTCGCGTACACGTGGCTCGAGGCGGGCGGCTTCAGGGCGGACGCGTCGATCCTCGTCGACCCGCTCTCGGTGGTGATGATGCTCGTCGTCTCGGGGGTCGGCGGGCTGATCGTCTGGTACTCGATGGGCTACATGGCGGGGGCGGACGAGGAGCGCCGCTACTTCGCGTACATGGCGCTGTTCGTGTTCTCGATGCTGCTGCTCGTCGAGGCCGGCAACCTGCTGCTGCTGCTGGTCGGCTGGGGCCTGGTCGGGCTCGCCTCCTACCTGCTGATCGGCTTCGACCATCACCGGCCCGCGGCGATCGCGGCGGCGAAGAAGGCGTTCATCGTCAACGCGTTCGGCGACGCCGTGATGGCGCTCGGCTTCTTCCTGCTCATCTCGCGGCTGGGCACGCTCGACTTCGCGCCGGTGTTCGAGGCGGCGGGCAACGGCGCGCTCTCGGACACGGTGGTCACGCTCGCCGCGCTCGGGCTGCTCGGCGGCGCCGCGGCCAAATCGGCCCAGATCCCGCTGCACACGTGGCTGCCCGACGCGATGGAGGGCCCGACGCCGGTCTCCGCCCTGATCCACGCGGCGACGATGGTCACCGCCGGCGTCTACCTGATCTGTCGCACGCACCCGGTGTTCGAGGCTGCACCCGAGGTGCAGCACCTCGCCGCGATCCTCGGTGCCGCGACGTTGCTCGTGGCCGGGCTGGTCGCGCTCGTGCAGCAGGACATCAAGCGCGTGATCGCCTACTCGACGATGTCCCAGATCGGCTACATGTTCCTCGGCGCAGGCGTCGGCGCGTACGGGTTCGCGATCTTCCACCTCGTCACCCACGCCTTCTTCAAGGCGCTGCTGTTCCTCGCCGCGGGCATCGTCATCCACCATCTCGCGGGGGAGCAGGACATTCGCAGGATGGGTGGCCTGCGCCGCTTCCTACCGCGGACGCACCTCGCCTTCGGAGTCGGGACGCTCGCGCTGATCGGCATCCCGCCGCTGGCCGGCTTCTGGTCGAAGGACGCGATCGTGGCGTCGGCGCTCGCCACCGGCGGCACGCTCGGGATCCTGCTCTACGTCGCCGGGATCGCGGGTGCCGTGCTCACCGGCGCCTATGCGCTCCGCCTCTACTGGATCGTGTTCCAGGGCGAGCCGTCCCCGCTCGTGCTCGAGCACGCTGCCGGGCACGGCGACGGGCACGCCCATGGAGCCGAGGACGCCGCGGGCCACGAGGCGCACGCGCACGCCGAGGGGCCGACCTCGATGTTGCTCCCGGTCGGCGCGCTCACCGTGCTCGCCGCGGTCGGCGGGCTGATCCTGATCCCGGGCCTCTGGAAGCCCCTGGAGACGTGGCTGGAGACCGCGGTGCACCCCCTCGTCGAGGCGAGCGTGGCCGAGGAGTGGGTGACCAGCGGCGGCGCCGTGCTCGCAGGAGCGGTCGGGATCTGGGTGGCGTGGCGCGCCGTCAGCGCCGGCCGCGAGCTGGTGCCGTGGCCCCATCTGCGCACGGTGCTCGAGCACAAGCTGTACTTCGACGAGCTCTACGACCGCCTGCTCTCGCGCCCCGCCCAGCTACTCGCGGCGCGGCTGCGCGACGACGTCGAGCAGCCGCTCGTCCAGGGCTCGCTCGACGAGATCGGGCGCGGGGCGCTGGAGGCGGGCGGCGGCGTCGCCCGTGCGCAGTCCGGGCTGCTCCGCTCCTACGCGTTCGTGGTCACCGCCTCGGTGATCGTCCTCGCCGTCGTCTTCCTCGTGGTTCGCTGACGTGCTCACCACGCTGCTCATCGTCCTCCCGCTCGCCTCGGCACTCGTCGTGTGGCTGGCGCCACTGTCGAAGGAGTCGACGGCGGGCCTGGCGCTGCTGGCGGCGCTCGCCGAGGTGGGTCTCTGGGCCGGCGGCGTGATCAACTTCGACTTCGAGGGCGGCGTGCAGTACGGCTGGACGCGGTCCTGGTTCGAGGACCTCGGGATCTCCTACGACGTCGGCTTCTACGGCTTCTCGCTCTGGCTGGCGGGCCTCGCGATCGTCGTCGGCGCCGTCGCCATCGGCTACGGCGTGTGGGTGGAGCGGGAGCGTGCGCGCGCCTACTACGGGCTCATGCTCTTCCTCATCGGCTCCGTGGTCGGCGTGTTCGCCTCCCAGGACCTGCTGCTCTTCTACGTGTTCTTCGAGGCGATGCTGATCCCGCTGTACGTGCTCGTCGGCGTGTGGGGCGGGCCGCGGCGCGTGCGGGCGACGCTGACATTCGTGCTGTACACGATGGCCGGCTCGCTGCTGATGCTGGCCTCGGTGGTCGCGTTCGGCATCGGGCAGGGGACGTTCAGCCTGCTGGACGCCGGCCAGAGCACCAACGACTGGGTGTTCCTCGGCTTCGTGGTGGCGTTCGCCGTGAAGTCGCCGCTGCTGCCGTTCCACGGCTGGCTCCGCGAGGCCTACACGCAGGCACCCCCGGAGGTGGCGGCGGTGCTCTCCGGGGTGGTCTCGAAGACGGCCGTGTTCGGGCTGATCTGGGTCGTGCTGCCGCACTTCCCGGAGCCGGTCGACGACCTGCGCACGCTGCTCCTCGTGCTCGCCGCGGCGACGCTCGTCTACGGGTCGCTGCTCGCCTTCCGCCAGCCGGACGTCCGCGGCATCGTCGCCTACTCCTCGATGGGCCAGATGGGCCTGATCATGCTCGGCGTGTTCGCCGTCACCGACGTCGGGCTCGACGGGGCGGTGCTCCAGTCCGTCAACCACGGCCTCGTCTCCGCAGCGATGTTCCTGCTCGCGGGGATGGTCGAGCGGCGCTGCGGCACCGGTGACTGCTCGGCCCTCGGCGGCATGGCCAAAGGCCGCCCGATCCTCGCCACGGTGGTCATGGCCACCGGGTTGATCGTGCTCGCCGTGCCCGGCTCCGCGACCTTCGCCGGCGAGTTCGCGATCCTCAGCGGCGTCTTCGACCGCGGCTGGGGCTACGCGGCGGTGGGTGCCGGGGCGATCGTGCTCGCCGCCATGTACGGCCTGCGGCTGATCTCCGCGATCCTCCACGACGCACGTGGCGCGGCCGTCTCCGGTGACGAGCCCGACCTCCGCGCGGGCGAGCTCGCCCTGGTGCTGCCGCTGCTGGCGGTGCTGCTCGTGCTCTCCTTCTGGCCCGCGGCGGTCAGCGGCACGAGCTTCTCGAGCGGGGATACCGCCACCACGATCACGGGGTCGCCGGGATGACCGCCCTGCTCGCCTCCACGATCCCCACGCCCAAGGTCGACTGGGTCGCGCTGTCACCGACGCTCGCGCTGCTCGCCGCCTCGGCGACCTGCCTGCTGGGGGCGGTGCTGGTGCCGCGCGAGCACCGCCGCTGGTTCTCCGCGGTCGTGGCGTTCTCGGGCTTCCTGGCCGCGGCCATGCTCGCCACGGACCTGTTCCGGGAGACGCCCGACGCGACCTCGATGGTCGCCGAGTCCCTCACCCGCGACCGCCTGGCAGGGTACGCGCAGGTGCTGCTGGCCTGCGTCGGCATCGGCGCGGTGCTGGTCTCGTGGGGCGACCGCCGCCGCAGCCACGTGGGCGAGTACTTCTCGCTGCTGACGGCGGCGGGTGCGGGGATGATCTTCTTCGTCGGCGCCGGGAACCTGATGACCCTGTTCCTCGGGCTGGAGTGGTTCTCGATCGCGCTGTACGTCCTCTGCGCGATGGACACCGATCGTGAGCGATCGCTGGAGGCGGGGCTCAAGTACCTCGTCGTCGGCTCGTTCGGGTCGACGGTGCTGCTCTTCGGCGCCGCGCTCGTGTACGGCGCCACGGGGGAGCTCGGGCTCGTGGCGGTACACGACGCGCCGGGCGCGGACGACCCGATGTTCGTGACGGGCATGGCGATGATGATCGCCGGGCTCGCCTTCAAGGCGTCGGCGGCGCCCTTCCACATGTGGACGCCCGATGTGTACGAGGGCGCGCCGACGCCGGTGACCACGTTCATGGCGGCCGCCACGAAGGCAGCGGCGCTGGTCGTCGCGCTGCGGTTGCTCGTCGTCGCCTTCCCCGAGCAGGACGAGATCTGGACGATCGCGGTCGCGGTGCTGGCGGTCGCGTCGCTCGTGATCGGGAACCTGGCCGCGCTCGTCCAGGACGACCTCAAGCGCATGCTCGCGTACTCGTCGATCTCACAGGCCGGCTTCATGC
>JAOUEK010000202.1 GCA_029858755.1 Thermoleophilia bacterium | reverse complement strand
CGCACCGACGAGGACGTGGAGCGTCTACGGGGCACCGTGCCCGACGACGCGCAGCGGCTCGGCATCGAGGAGGAGTTCTCGTACAACTCCGAGTTCCACACGTGCTTGCTGGACGCGGGTCGCAACACGCTGCTCACCGTGTCGGCTGCGCCGATCTTCTCGGTGCTGCAGACGAACCTGGCGCGCTCCACGCTGGGGCGCGAGTTCCACCGGGCGATCCACGCCCATCATCTCCGCATCCTGGAGGCGGTCGAGGAGGCCGACCCGGACGGCGCCGAGGTGGAGATGCGGGAGCACCTGGCTTTCCTGCGGCCGTGGTACGAGAAGGCGTGGAAGCGCGCAACGCCGGGGCGGAAGCGGCGGTGAGCGGGTGCTGATCGGCATCCAGGGCAGTGGCCAGCTCCCCCACGGAGGGCCCGACCCGGGTCGCTACCGGGCGGTGGCCGAGCTCGCCGAGGAGCTCGGCTACGACTCGATCTGGGCGGGCGAGCACCTCTCCTTCCACAACCCGATCCTCGACCTCGGCGTCGCCCTCGCCACCTTCGCCGCCGTCACGGAGCGGATCCTGCTCGGCGCCGGTGTGGTGCTGCTGCCGCTGCGGCACCCGAGCCTCGTCGCCAAGCAGGCGGCGTCGCTCGACGTCGTCTCCGAGGGGCGCCTGCTGCTCGGCCTCGGCGTCGGCGGCGAGGGCCGGGGCGACTTCGAGGCCGCGAGCGTGCCGCGCGCCGAGCGTGACGCGCGCGCCGACGAGGGCATCGTCGCCCTGCGGCGGCTGCTCACGGAGCGGCCGGCGTCGTTCACGGGACGGTTCTACGACTTCGCCGGTGTCTCGATCGAGCCGGCGCCCTTCCGTGCCGGGGGACCGCCGCTGCTCGTCGGCGGCCGCTCGGAGGCGGCGCTACGACGGGCCGGCGCTCACGGCGACGGGTGGCTGCCGTACATGGTCTCGCCGCGCCGGTTCGCCGCCGGGGTGGCGACCGTCCGCGACCACGCCGTCGCCGCCGGTCGCGACCCGGACGCCCTGGAGCACGTGCTCGTGGCGTTCGCGCACGTGGACGACGACGGCGAGCTGGCTCGGGAGCGCGCCCTGGAGCATCTCTCGCAGCGCTACGGGATGCGCTTCGAGCGGCACCATGTGGAGCGCCTGTGCATCGTGGGCACGCCCGAGGAGTGCGCTGCGCGCGTGCGCGAGTACGCGGCCGCCGGCGTGCGACACCTCTCGCTCAACCCGGCCGTCGAGGAGCGTTGGCTCGTGGTGCAGATGGAGCGGCTCCACGAGGTGCTCGCCCCGGTCCGGGAGACGGCGGCGTGACGCTCCCGCTCGCCGACGTCCGCATCGTCGCCGTCGAGCAGTTCGGCGCGGGCCCGTGGGGCACGCTCCAGCTCGCCGATCTCGGCGCGGAGATCGTGAAGATCGAGGACCCGGCGGCGGCGGGCGACGTCGGCCGCTACGTCCCCCCCTTCCAGGAGGGCGAGGACTCGCTCTTCTTCGAGACCTTCAACCGGGGCAAGAAGAGCGTCTCGCTCGATCTCCGGCATCCCGAGGCGACCGGCGTGCTGCACGACCTCGTGCGGGCCTCCGACGGCGTCTACTCGAACCTCCGCGGCGACCAGCCCCGCAAGCTGGGGCTCACCTACGAGCAGCTCCGCGACGTCAACCCGCGCGTCGTCTGCTGCTCCCTCTCGGGGTTCGGGATGACCGGGCCTCGGGCCGGTGAGGGCGGGTACGACTACATGATGCAGGGGCTCGCGGGCTGGCAGAGCCTCACCGGCGACCCCGACGGCCCGCCCACGAAGTCCGGCCTCTCGCTCGTCGACCTCTCCGGCGGCTACGCGTCGGCGATCGCGATGCTGGCCGGCATCTGGCGCGCGCGCCGCGACGGCGTCGGCTGCGACTGCGACGTGTCGCTGTTCGAGACGGCGCTCCACGAGCTGATGTACATCGGCCCGTGGGCGGCGACGCACGGCTACGTGCCGCCGAGGCGCAAGGGCTCGGCGCACCCGACGATCGTGCCCTTCCAGAACTTCGAGGCGGCCGACGGCTGGTTCGTGGTCGGCGCCGCGAAGCAGAAGTTCTGGGAGCGCGTGTGCGAGGTGATCGGCAGGCCCGAGCTGAACGAGGACGAGCGCTTTGCGACGATGGCGGCGCGCAACCAGCACCGTGACGTGCTCGTGCCGATCCTCGAGGACGCGTTCCGGGTGCGGCCCGTCGACGAGTGGGTCGACGCGCTGGTGGCCGCGGGCGTGCCTGCGTCACGGATCAACACGGTCGAGGAGGCGCTCGTCGACCCGCAGACGCTCGCGCGCGAGGACGTCGTCGAGCACGACCACCCCGCGCTCGGGCGGGTGCGCACGATCCGCACGCCGCTGCGTCTCGCGGACGGTGACGGCGCGTCGCTCGAGCGTCCGGCCGTGCGCGGTCCGCGCCGCGGCGAGCACACGGCGGAGGTGCTCGTCGAGACCTGCGGGTACACGCCCGAGCGCGTCCGGGAGCTCGCCGCGGCCGGGGTCTTCGGCGAGGTGGGGGTGCCGTGACGGGGCTCGCCGGGCGCGTGGCGGTCGTCACGGGCGCGGCCCGGGGGATCGGCCGCGGAATCGCCGAGGCGCTCGCGGCCGAGGGCGCCTCCATGGTCGTCGCCGACGTCGACGCCGAGGGCGCGGAGCGGGTCGCGGAGGCGCTCGCGGGCGCCGGCGTGCAGGCGCTCGGAGTCCCTGTGGACGTCGGCGTCGAGGTCGACGCGCGCCGCCTCGCGGAGACGACGCTCGACGCGTTCGGCCGCGTGGACGTGCTCGTCAACAACGCGGGGGTGGCGTCGTCCTCGCCGCTCATCGAGACGACGCTCGACGAGTGGAACCGGGTGCTCGCCGTCGACCTCACCGGCGTCTTCCTCTGCTCGCGGGCAGTGGCGCCGACGATGATCGCGCAGGGCTCGGGGGTGATCGTCAACGTCGGCTCGCAGCTCGGGCTGCGCGGCGCGCCGAACCTCGCCGCCTACTGCGCCGCGAAGGCCGGGGTGCACGGGCTCACGAAGGCCTTGGCCCGGGAGCTCGCGCCGCACGGGATCAGGGTCAACGCGGTCGCCCCGGGGCCGGTCGACACGGAGATCCTCGTGGACGTCGACGCGGAGACGATGGCGGGGATCCTCGCGGAGATCCCACTCGGCCGCGTTGCGCAGGTGGAGGAGATCGCGCCGATCGTCGCACTGCTCGCGTCGGAGGGCGGCACGTACTTCACGGGCTCGGTGGTCAACGTCTCCGGCGGGCACGTGATGTGAGCGGCCCGATGTCGATCCGGCCTGCGGGGAATCCGTGGTCTGCGGGGGACGCGGCGTGAGCCGCCCCGTGTTGATGCGTCGTTGGTCTGGGCTCGCGACCGGCCGCGCGAGCGGCCGCTTCAGGGGTTGTCGCGGCCATGGATCTGCTCCCGCAGATCCGTGGTCTGCGGGGAACTCTGCGGGGGACGCGGCGTGAGCCGCCCCGTGTTGATGCGTCGTTGGTCTGGGCTCGCGACCGGCCGCGCGAGCGGCCGCTTCAGGGGTTGTCGCGACCACGGATCTGCTCCCGCAGATCCGTGGTCTGCGGGGAACAAGGCGTGAGCGGGCCGAGGGACCTCGTCGGCCACGGGCAGCACCCGCCGGACCCCCGCTGGCCGGGCGGCGCACGGGTCGCGCTCAGCTTCGTCCTCAACTACGAGGAGGGCGGCGAGCACACGCCGCTCGAGGGCGACTCCGCCTCGGAGGCCTTCCTGCACGAGGTGATCGGCGCGCCGCCGACCGTCGGCCGTCGCAACCTGAACACGGAGTCGATGTTCGAGTACGGCAGCCGCGTCGGCTTCTGGCGCGTCCACCGGTTGTTCACGGCCCACGGGCTGCCGGTGACCGTCTACGCAGTCGGACAGGCGCTCGAGCGCAACCCGGCCGCTGCCCGTGCGATGGTGGACGCCGGGTGGGAGGTGGCGAGCCACGGCTGGCGCTGGATCGACTACGTGGAGCTGCCGGAGGAGGTGGAGCGGGATCATCTCCGGCGGGCGATCGCGGCGATCGAGGGCGCGTGCGGCGTGCGGCCGGTCGGCTGGTACACCGGCCGCGTCTCCGACAACACCCGGCGCCTGGTGGTGGAGGAGGGAGGGTTCCTCTACGACTCCGACTCCT
Source organism: Thermoleophilia bacterium (assembly GCA_029858755.1). Taxonomy (GTDB): domain Bacteria; phylum Actinomycetota; class Thermoleophilia; order Gaiellales; family Gaiellaceae; genus Gaiella. The sequence continues at coordinate 701 of JAOUEK010000202.1, read as the reverse complement.
ACGCCGACGAGCTGCCGTACTGGCTGGACGTCGGCGGCAGCTCTCACCTCGTGATCCCGTACACGCTCGACGCCAACGACTTCAAGTTCCTGCTCCCGAACGGCTTCGTCACCGCCGACGACTTCACCGCGTACCTGGTGGACTCGCTCGAGGTGCTGCGCGAGGAGGGCGGCCGGATGATGTCGGTGGGCCTGCACTGCCGCATCGTCGGGCACCCCGGTCGGGCGCGGGGCCTCGAGCGCTTCCTCGAGCACGTGCGCTCGTGCGACGACGTGTGGGTGGCGACGCGCGCCGACATCGCGCGCCACTGGCGGGCCACGCACCCGCCGCCCGGCTGACCCTGGACCCGAGGCCGCGATACGATCGGGCCTCACGACCCGAAGGAGGAACGACATGAGCACGACGACGGGAACGTGGACGCGGGAGGCACTCGCCGCCGCGCCCAAGACGTACTTCGACGCCGTCGACGCGATGGACGTCGACGGCGTGCTCGCGCACTTCGCGGACGACGCGACGCTGACGGTGCAGACCGACCACGCGACGTTCGAGGGCGCCGCCGAGATCCGGCGGATGTTCACGGACTTCTTCGCGGCCTCGAACTCGATATTCCACGAGATCCGCAACATCGTGGTCGAGGAGGCCGCGGGGAAGGTCGCCACCGAGCAGGGCTACATCGGCGAGCTCACCGACGGCACCAAGAA
>JAOUEK010000201.1 GCA_029858755.1 Thermoleophilia bacterium | reverse complement strand
CGACGAGGAGCGAGACTTCGCATTCGTCCGCAGCAGGCCGGGCTACAGCGGATTCCGCGAGCGCCGGTATCCGGGACGCGAGGAGATCGAGGGCATCGTCGTGCGCACCGCCCGCCTCGACGACGTCCTGCCCGCGGGCTACGCACCCACGTTCGTCAAGATCGACGTCGAGGGAGCGGAGCTGGAGGTCATGCAGGGAGCGGTCGAGACGATGACGCGCCATCGTCCGGTGGTCGTCTTCGAGCACGGTCTCGGAGCCTCGGACTTCTACGGGACGAGGCCGGAGGACGTGTTCGACCTCCTCGTCGGCGAGGTGGGCTACCGGCTCTTCGACCTCGACGGGAACGGCCCGTACACGAGAGAGCAGCTCGCGACGACGTTCGCAGAGGGGCGGCGCTGGAACTTCGTCGCCCGCGCGTAGCGAAGCGGGGCCGATCGTGGCGGAGCGCCTGCGTGGGCTCGAGACGAGCCTGTCGCGGAGCGAAGCTCGTCGTCGCTGCCCCGCCGGCGCCACGCGTCGCGCCGATCACCAGCAGCGGTCGCGGCGTCGTCGACCGGGGCCTGATCGACCCCCCTGCCTGATCCGTGCCGGGCTCAGAGGCTGTCGCGCAGGATGCGCTCGAGCGCGGCTGCGTCGACCGGCTTGGGGGCGTTCACGAGCAGGCGCTCCTGCTTCAGCGCACCCTCGACGATGGCAGGGATGTCGTCTTCCTCGTAGCCGACGTCGGAGATCGTCGACGGTGCGCCGACGTCCCGCATCAGCTGGAGGAACGACTCCGCGAGATCCTCGCCGCCGTCGATCAGCCGGGCCGCCTCGCGGCAGCGGTCGGGGGCCGCGTCGGCGATGAAGCGAAACGCCGCTGGGGCGGTGACGGCGACCGCGAGGCCGTGAGGGACGAAGGCGCTGCCGCCGTAACCGGGCGCCGACCACGCGTGCCGAAGCGACGCGATCGGATACGAGAGCGCATGTGGGATGTGCACGCCGGCGCTGCCGAAGCCGACGCCTGCGATCGTGGCGGCCAGCGCCATGTTGCTGCGCGCGTCGACGTCCTCACCGTCGGCGACCGCCCGGCGCAGGTTCGCGCCGACGAGCTCGATCGCCCTGGCACACAGCAGATCGGCCAGCGGGTGCGCGCCCTGGTAGGGCGGCCGCTCGGCGGGCGGGAGCTTCGGACGGCTGTCGTACGGCAGCGTCGTGTACCCCTCCAGCGCATGCAGCAGCGCGTCGAGGCCGACGGAGGCCGTGACGCCGGCAGGGCAGCTGACGGTGAGCAGCGGGTCGACGATCGCGATCCGCGGGCGAAGGTAGCGGTGCGAGATGCCGCTCTTGACGCCGACGTCGACGATCGCCACGGTCGTCACCTCGGAGCCGGTGCCCGAGGTCGTGGGCAGCGCGACGAGGGGCAACACGGGGCCCGGCACCTGGCGTCCCGCGCCGACCGGTCGGTTGAGGTAGTCGTAGACGCCGCCGCCGTGCGTCGCGAACAGTGCGCAGAGCTTCGCCGTGTCCAGGGCGGAGCCCCCGCCGATCCCGACGAACCCGTCCCAGGCACCGGTCGTGGCGGCCTCGATCGCCTCGACCACGGACGCTTCGGTCGGCTCGCCGGCGATCCGGTCGAAGACGCCGCTCTCGACCCCGGCGGCGCGCAGCTCCTCCTGCAGCTGCGCTGCGATCCCGGAGGAGGCGACGAACGGGTCACAGACGAGAAGCGCCCGCGTGACACCGAGCCCGACGAGGTGACTTCCCGTCTCGGTGGAGCTGCCGGGGCCGAACACGATGCGCGGCAGCTCGAGCGAGAACGTCGTCTCGAGGCTCACAGCGCCCGTTCCTCCGCTTCCTGCCAGGCGGAGAGGCCGAGCAGCTCGTTCAGCTCGCCGAACACCATCAGGCGGTCGAGCACCTCGCGGCTCGTGCGATCGCGCTGCAGCGCGGTCGCGATCTCGAGGGCGGATTGTGCGGCAGCGAACAGCGACGTGGTCGGGTACAGGCAGATCCGGAAGCCGACCGCTGCCGTCTCCTCGGCCGTGAGCAGAGGTGTCTTGCCGTGCTCCGAGTAGTTCGCCACCAGCGGATACTCCCCGACGGCGGCCGAGATCGCCCGCATCTCCTCGACCGAGCGCGGCGCGTCGGGGAACAGGATGTCCGCGCCCGCCTCGGCGTACGCGCGGAGGCGTTCGATCGCGTCGTCGAGCCCGTTGACGGCGATCGCGTCGGTCCGGGCGATGACGACCGTGTCGGGGTTGGTGCGCGCGGCGAGCGCCGCACGCACCTTGCGCACCATCTCGCCGCGTGGGATCACCTTCTTGCCCTCCATGTGCCCGCAGCGCTTCGGGAAGGTCTGATCCTCGATCTGAATCGCTGCTGCGCCTGCGCGCTCGTACTCGCGCACGGTGCGGGCGACGTTCGTCAACTCGCCGAAGCCCGTGTCGGCGTCGCAGACGAGCGGCACCGAGACAGCCTTCGAGATCCGTTCGACGTGCTCGCACATCTCGGTCTGCGTCATCAGCCCGATGTCCGGGAGGGCGAAGTTGGCGGCGGCGGCGGCATAGCCGCCCGTATAGAGGGCCTCGAACCCGGCGCGCTCGTAGATGCGCGCGACGAGAGCGTTGTACGCACCGCCCACGAGGAGCACGTCGCCGGTCGCCAGGCGCTCGCGGAGTCGGCGTGCGGGCGTCATGAAGTGGAGCCTATCGACCGGCACTCAGCCACCCAGTCTCGGAGTGTCCCGCAGGAGCACGGATGCCGCGGTGAAGGCACACCGGTCACGGTGGACGACCAAGATCGTCGCCCACTCGATCTCCGAGGCTGCCGTGCTCTACGAGCAAGCGGTCGCCCGACCTCGTGCCCGCAGCGCGTGGCACCGACACCGCAGGACCGTGGCATCAACCGCCTGGCGAGGTGCGGGGCCGATCTTCGCGCGCCTGCACGCCGTCCCGCGACAACGACGCGCGGCGACGCTTCCCGGTTGACACCGGCGGCGCGAGGGCATAGGGTCGTTCGTGCACCGAGCAACGGGGCGCGAGTAGGACGAGGCCCGGCGCGAAGGCACTACGCGGAAGCGGAAGGTCAGCGTGCAGGGTGGACGAAAGCGCAACCGGCTCGGTGAATTCTTTCCGGAGGCCGGGCGTGAGCCCGGCCTCCTTCTCGATGCGGCGCCTTCTGCTCGAGGTGCGCGGGAAACAGCGGATCGCCCGATCCGTTGACGCATGCTGCGGAGAGCCTCGAACACGGGAACGGCGGCCCGAGAGGAGGTCCGCGACGGGGGAGGGGCAAACCCCCTCCGGGCCGCATCCCTTCACATAGTGCCAGCCGGTGCGCCCGGTACGCAGGGACGGGGGCCCCTCTTCGGCGTTGCCCCCACCGCCGCCGCTCCTGTCTCGATCGTCGGGCGCCGGGCCGACCGACCGCGGCGCCCCTCCGGCGCTCGATCGCTGGCGTACGGGGCCCGGAGTCGAGCAACGAGCCTCGATCGAGCCCGGTCCGGCCAGTGCCGGCGGCTCAGAGGACGGCTTCGAGGAAACGGCGGGTCTCTGGTTGTTGCGGGTTGCCGATCATCTGTGCAGGCGGCCCCTGCTCGATGATCAGCCCCTCGTGGAAGAACGCCATCCGCGACGCGACCTCACGTGCGAAGCCCATCTCGTGCGTCACCACGAGCATCGTCATCCGGAGCTCGGTGGCCAGGCGACGCATGACTGCGAGCACCTCGCCGATCAGCTCGGGATCGAGCGCGGACGTCGGCTCGTCGAAGAGCATCACTTTCGGGCTCATCGCGAGGGCGCGCGCGATCGCGATCCGCTGCTGCTGCCCACCAGAGAGCTGGATGGGGTAGTGGTCGGCCTTCTCGGGCAGCCCGACCATCTCCAGGAGCTCCCGGCCCGCCTGCTCCGCCTCACGCCGCGGCCTCCCACGAACCGTGACGGGGCCCTCGATCACGTTCTCGAGCGCCGTGCGATGGGGGAACAGGTTGAAGTCCTGGAAGACCATCCCGGTGTGGATGCGCAGCTGGCGGATCTGCTCGCGCTTGGCCCGCGTCCGATGGTCGCCGCCCGCGATCCGGATTCCGTCGACCTCGATCGTCCCGGCGGTCGGCTCCTCGAGGAAGTTGACGCAGCGCAGGAACGTGCTCTTCCCCGATCCCGAGCGCCCGAAGACGACGACCACTTCGCCGAGCTCGACCTCGAGATCGATACCGCGGAGGACCTCGTGCGAGCCGAAGGACTTCCGCAGGCCCTCCACGCGGAGGACCGCCGACCCGGTCGGCCCCCCGGTCACGTCGCCGCCCTCTTCCCGCTCCGCTGCCCGGCGACCGCCACGCCTGCGGTGCCGCGCACGTAGCCCTTGCTCAAGCGCCGCTCGAGGCGGAGCTGGAAGAACTGGAACACGGTCGTCAGAGCCCAGTACATGAGCGCTGCGATGATGAGCGCCTCGAGGTTGCGGAAGTCGGCCTTCCCGACGAGCTGCGCACGGCGGAAGATCTCCATCTGTGCCACGGTCGTGCCCAGGAAGCTGACGAGCGCCGTGTCCTTCATCATCGCGATGAACTCGTTGCCCGTCGGCGGGATGATCACCCGCAGCGCCTGGGGAAGGATCACCCGCCGCATCTTCGTGCCGTACGTCATCCCGAGCGCTTCTGCGGCCTCGGCCTGTCCGTGCCCGACCGACTGGATCCCGGCTCTGAAGATCTCCGTCATGTACGCGCCGTAGTTGAGCCCGAGGGCCAGGACGCCCGCCGTGAGCACGTTGAGCGTCAGCAGGTCCGCCCAGAAGGGCCCGAGCGCGAGCCCGATCTGCGGCAGCGCGAGGTAGAGGAGGAACATCTGCACGATCAGCGGCGTGCCGCGGAAGAACGAGGTGTAGAAGCC
>JAOUEK010000200.1 GCA_029858755.1 Thermoleophilia bacterium | reverse complement strand
CGGGCGCCGCGGCGGAGACGGTCGTCTCGCCACCGACGAGGCCGGCCTGGTCGGCCAGCACGACGCCGGCCACGCCGCCGAGCACGGCGGCGGCCGCCGTCACGGCAGCGAGCACGGGGGGGCGCATCACGACCCACTGTAGCCGTGCGGCCCCGGCCGCCCGACGCGTTTTCACGTGGAAACGGCGATCGGCTCGGGCGACGCCGCCGGCGCCTGGATCGCCGGCAGCGCAAGCGTGAACACCGTGCGGCCGGGGCGGGTGGTGACGGTGACCGCGCCGCCCATGCACTCGGCGAGCTCACGCGCGATGGCCAGCCCGAGACCGCTGCCGGATGCTGTGGCGGACTCGCCCCGGTAGAAGCGGTCGAAGACCCGCTCCACGTGATCGGGCGCGATCCCCGGTCCGTCGTCCTCGACGGCCAGCGTCGCGCGCGCCCCGTCGCGCCGGGCATGGATCACGACCGTTGTCCCCTCGGGCGTGTGCATCAACGCGTTGACGGCGAGCGAACGCCCGACCTGGAGCACGCGCTCCTCGTCGGCCGTCGCCCACACGTCGTCGTCGACATCGACCCGAAGCGAATGGGCGTGCAGGCCGGCGACGGGCTGCAGCTCGTCCCCGAGCAACGACGCGATCTCGGTCAGGCTCACCTCCTCGTGCTCGACACGGAGCCGGCCGGAGTCGATCCGCGAGAGGTCGAGCAGGTCACCGGCCAGCCGACTCAGCCGGTCGACCTGCTCGCGGGTGGTGGCGAGGAACCGCTCGCGGGTCGCGTCGTCGAGGTCCTCGTCGGCGAGCAGCTCGAGGAACCCCGCCAGCGAGAAGAGCGGCGTGCGCAGCTCGTGCGACGCGTTGGCCACGAACTCCTTGCGGGCCGTGTCCAGCTGCCGCAGCTGGACGCGCATGCGGTCGAAGGCACTGGCGAGCTGCCCCAGCTCGTCGTCGCCCAGGTCGACCACCGGCTCGTCGAAGTGGCCGACCGCGATCCGGTTGGCAGCCCGCTCGAGACGGCGGATCCGGCGCGCGTGGACAGCGGCGGCAGCGCTGCCCAGCACCAGCGCGATCCCCGCGGCGGCGAGCGCCGCCAGGGCGAAGCTGCGCTCGACCAGCCGCACGGTCGCCAGCTGGTCGCTGAGCGACGACGTCAGCACCATCACCCCGCCCGACGGGAGCAGCGGGACCGCAACCGCCGCGTACGTCCCGCTCTCCCGTGTCACCCTGCCACGCACGATCGCCCCGCTCTGTGCGCTCTGCAGCGCCACCGGGTCCTCCAGCAGCGAGCCCGCCTCGCCTCCCGCCGAGTCCGCGAGCATGGTCAGCTCCAGCGGCGGCCCGAGCACGCCGAGCACGGCCACCCGCGCGTCGAACGTCGACGCCGCGCCGGCGACGAAGCTGCCCAGCCCGATCGACCCCGAGAGATCGCGCGTAGCGAGCGCGGTCGCCAGCGTGCGCGCGTCCTTCTGCATCAGGTCGAGCTTCGCGTCCACGAGCCGGCGCTCCAGCGACGGCACGACCATCACGTACGCCGCCAGCACGGCCACGCCGACGATCAGCACGAGCGCGAGCACGAGCCTCGCGCGAATGCCGCCCGGGACGCTCATTCGGCGCGGAAGCGGTACCCGGCGCCGCGCACGGTGAGGATCAGCTCCGGCTCACGGGGGTCCTGCTCGATCTTCTCGCGGAGGTGGCGGACGTGCACGTCGATCGTCCGCGGCTCGCGATAGTCGGCGCTGCCGCGGATCCGCTCGAGCAGCTGGCGGCGCGAGAAGACGACGCCAGGGTTCCCGGCGAGCAGCGCGAGCAGCTCGAACTCGACGAAGGTCAGTTGCACCGGCAGCCCGCGCACCGCCACCGTGCGCCGGGGCATGTCGATGACGACGTCCCCGCGGTCGATCACCTCGTCGCGGCGGGTCGCGAGGTGCGGCGTCGCCGCGCGCCGCAACAGCGCGCGCACCCGGCTGCGGAACTCACGGATCGAGAAGGGCTTGGTGATGTAGTCGTCGGCGCCGAGCTCGAGGCCCAGCACCTTGTCCAGCTCGTCGTCGCGCGCGGTGAGCATGATGATCGGCACGGTGCTCTCGGCGCGGAGGCGGCGGCACACCTCCAGCCCGTCGATGCGCGGCAGCATGAGGTCGAGCACGACGAGGTCGATCTCTTCCTCCGCGAAACGCCGCAAGGCCTCGTCCCCGGCACGCGCCTGGACGACCCGGTAGCCCTCCCGCTCCAGCGGGTAGGTGAGGAGGGTCTGGATGGAGTCCTCGTCGTCGACGAGGAGGATCGTGGAGGTGTCCTGGGGCATTCGTCCTGTGCTCGCGCACGACCCGCGGCCCCTGCCCCTTCCCCGAGGGTCACCGTGAACCGCCCGTACGCAGGGCTTTCCCCTAGACTAGCGCGCGCGCATGGTGCCGGCCCGGCCCCGCATCACCGTGAGGAGGCCGCGCCGCGGTCCCGTCGACCGGCCGCTCAACCTGCGGCTGGCGCGGACGGCGTCGCTGGTGCTCATCGCGCCCATCCTCCTGCTGGTGCTCACGCTCGTGCCGCCGGGCGCGCTCCCTCGCCCCGAGCTGCCGCCGGCGTTCGACGGCTCGGTGGCGCTACGACTCGCCCGCGAGCTCGCACGCGACTACCCCGACCGCGAGCCCGGCTCGCCCGGGGCCGCCAGGGCCGCCGGCTGGTACCGCGACACGCTGCGGCTGTACGGCCTCCCGGCCCGCGCCGACCGCTGGGTCGAGGACGTCCCGGGGCTCGGGCGGCAGCCGCTGCTCAACCTCGTCACCGTCGTCCCCGGCACGTCCGAGAAGACGATCGTGATCGTTGCCCATCGTGACAACCGAGAGCTCGAGGCGGGGGCGAACGACAACGCGTCGGGCACGGCGGCGCTGCTCGAGCTCGCCCGCGCGTATGCGACGACGGGAACGATCGCGCGCCGGCCCACGCCCGTGCACACGCTCGTCTTCGTGTCGACCGACGCCGGCGCCTTCGGCGCCCTGGGCGCCGCCCGCTTCGCGAGGAGCTCACCTCTCGCGCAGCGGGCGGTCGCCACGATCACGCTCGACGGGCTGGCGGGACGAGCTCGCCCGCGCCTCGAGGTCTCCTCGACCGCGCCCCGCTCGCCAACGCCCGTGCTCGTGCGCACGATCGCGGCCCGGATCGCCGATCAGACGGGGTCGCGCCCGGCGGCGCCCGGCTGGCTGACGCAGCTCGTCAACCTCGGGCTGCCCTTCGGCTACGGGGAGCAGGCACCGTTTCTCGCGGCGGGCAGCTCGGCCGTCCGCCTCTCCACCGCGCCGGACGTGGAGACCAAGTCCGATCCGGTGGCCGACACGCTCGACCCACGAACGCTCGAGCGACTCGGCCGCGCGACCGACGCTGCGGTCTCGTCGCTCGACGAGGCAGTCCGCCTCACCGGCGGCACCACCCCCTACCTCTACGCCGGCGACGGCGCGGTGCGGGGGTGGGCGATCGCCGCGCTCTTCGTCGCCGCGCTGCTCCCGTTCTGGGCCGTGACGATCGACCTGCTGGCGCGCGTCGTGCGCAGCGGGCTCGCGCTCGCGCCGCCGTGGCGCGCCTTTCGCCTCCGCTTCGGCGTCTGGCTCCTCCTCGCGGCGCTCGTCGTGCTCGGCTCGCTCGCCGGCGTCTTCCCGCGCGGCGCCGCGACCACTCCGGTCCCCGATGCGCCGCCTGTCGAGGACTGGCCCGGCACGGCGCTCGTCGGCGCGGCGCTCGCGGTCTCCACCGTGGTGTGGATCGCCTCGCGGATCCGCCAGGGCCGGAGCGCCCCGCTGTCGGAGGAGGAGCAGCTGACCGGCTACGCCGTCGCGTTCCTCGCGCTCGGTGGGGCCGCCGTCCTCGTCGCGGCCGTCAACTCCTACGCGCTCGTGTTCGTGCTCCCCTCGCTCTACGCCTGGCTCTGGCTGCCGGTTGCCGACCGCCTCCCCGCGTGGGTGTCGGACGTCCTGCTCGGGCTCGGCCTGGCGGGACCGGTGCTCGGGCTGGTCGTCCTCGCCGAGCAGCTCGACCTGGGGCTGCGGGCGCCCGTCTACGCGATCGGCCTCGCCACCTCGGGAACCGTGCCGTGGCCCGCATGCCTCGCCTTCCTCGTCTGGGCGGCGGCGGGCACGCAGCTCGCCGCCCTCGTCGCCGGGCGTTACCCGGCGCCGAGCTCGAGGTAGCGCGCCCGCGAGCCCTCGGCCAGCTCCCCGTCCCCAGCCGGGACGCGGATCAGCGCGTCCGCCGCTGCGGCGTGCACGATCATGTGCGACTCCTGCCCCGGCAGCGGACGCAACAGGTCGTCCTCGCCGGAGCGGTCGACGCGGGCACGAACGAAGTCGTCCCGGTGCGGGCTGCGCGGCAGCGCCACGGCGAGCGACCCGGTGCGGTAGGGGGGCCCCGCGTCGGGAACGCCCTGGAGCGCCCGGAGCGCCGGGAGCACGAAGAGCACTGCGCCCACCAGCGACGACACCGGGTTGCCGGGCAGCCCGAACACGAGCGTCGCGCCGCGGGTCGCGAACGAGATCGGCTTGCCCGGTCGCACGGCAACCCCCCAGAACACCTCCTCGACGCCGAGCTCGGCAGCCACCCCGCGCACGAGGTCGTGCGGGCCCACGGACACGCCGCCCGAGCTGACCACGACGTCGGCACCGAGCGCTCGCTCGAGGGCGACGCGGTGCGCGGCCCGCTCGTCGGGCACCACCACGGGATCGACGACGACGGCGCCGGCCCGAGTCAGCTCGGCCGCCAGCATCACGCCGTTCGATTCGTATATCTCACCGGGCACGAGCGGCGCGCCGGGCGGGCGCAGCTCGCTCCCCGTCGCGAGCACCGCGACCGACGGTCGCCTCGCGCACTCCACCTCGGCGACGCCGGCGGCCGCGAGCGCGGCGACCTGG
>JAOUEK010000199.1 GCA_029858755.1 Thermoleophilia bacterium | reverse complement strand
GCTCGCCGCCGACGGAGACCCGCCGGAGGGGCTCCCGGCGCAGCTCGTCTGGATCACCGACAACACGTACCGGCTGCGCCGCTGAACCGGGCCCGGCGCCACAGGCGACGCCAGTGGGCCACGAGCGCCGCGACCACCGGGTCGCCGGCCATGCCTTCCGCGCCTGCCGTCGCGCGCAGGGACCCTGCATCGCTGCCCGCAACAGCGGGTGTCCGACTCGACTCGGACACCCGCTGTGTGAGTGCGCCACGTCACCAGCGCCCCCGCAGTCTCCGACGTGGAGTCGGACACCCCCGCTGTGTGACGGGCCTGCCGTGGCACGGTCGGCACGCCTCCTCGACCCTCGTCGGGCCGACGCCGGCGCCGCGCTCGCGAGCGGGCTCAGGTCGGCTGGGAGGTGGGGCGCACCAGCACCTCGTTCACGTCCACGTGCGGCGGCTGCGACAGCGCGTAGATCACGGCGCGGGCGACATCGTCCACCTGGAGCGGCTCGGCGAGCGGTGCCCCGTCGGCGAAGAACGGCGTCTCGACGATGCCGGGCGCGATCACCGTCACGCGCACTCCGGTGCCGTCGACCTCCAGCCGCACGGACTCCGCCATCGCGTGCACGGCGTGCTTCGTAGCCGAGTAGAGCGAGCCGACGATGTTTCGCCGCCCGGCGACCGAGCCGGTGAGCAGCAGGTGCCCACCGGACTCCGTGAGGGCCGGCAGCGCCGCCCGGATCGTGAGCGCCGCCCCGTAGACGTTCGTCAGCACCATCGAGCGCCAGTGCTCCGGCGAGTCGAGCAGGAAGCCGCGCTGCGCGCCGAAGCCCGCATTCGCCCAGGCGGCATCGAGCGACCCGAAGTGCTCGAGCGCCGTGACCACTGCCGCCTGCTGATCGGCCCACTCGGTCACGTCGCACTCGACGGCGACGGCGCGATCGGGCCCGCCGAGCTCCTCCGCGAGCGCCTCGAGCCGGTCGAGCGAGCGGGCCGCGAGCACGAGGCGCCACCCGTCGGCTGCCGCCGCGCGCGCCGTCGCAGCGCCGATCCCCGACGACGCGCCGGTGATCCAGAGCACCCGGTCGTCGCTCACGTGTTTCCCCGCAGATCGAGAATCCGCCGAGCGGATTCTCGATCGCGACGATCCCTGAAGCGGCCGCTGGCGCGGCCGGTGGCTGCCAGCGGCGCATGCCGGCTCGATGCAGCAGGTCTCACGTGCTCGACTCTACCCGCACGGCGAACGAGGTCGTCGGGGCCGGCTCGTCGCCGCAGCTCGCCGGTACCGCCGGCCCCTCGCGCTCCTCGACGATCGCGCGGAGCTCGCCGTCGGGTCCGAGGAAGCACACGTGCCCGGCGTCGTCGCAGGCGACGAGATGCACCGCGTCGACCGCGTCGAGCCCGTGCGCGCGGCGCACGGCGACCTCCGCTGCCTGCACGGGAGGCTCGTAGAGCGTTCGGCCACGGTAGTGCTCGAGCGGGATCCGCCCCGCGCCGAGCGCCGAGGCGACGCCTGCCGCGTCCTCGACGCCGACCCGGCCCAGCTGGACGCCCCACGGGAGCACGAGCACGTTCGCCGCGAACCGGTGCCCGCCGTGGTGCGACGACTGCCAGACACACGCCGGGTCGAGGTGCGCGAGCAGCGCCTCGTAGGTCGGCGGCCCGAGCCGGGCGCAGCAGGGGTCACGGCGGCCGTGGGCGCACACGAGCACGAGCGGCCCGGAGACGTCCTCCCCCGCCTCGCGCTCGGCACCGGGGAGCGCGTCGATGGTCGTCAGGTCGAGGCGGCGAAGGCGGCCACCCTCCTCCGCGGTGTCGGCTCGAAAGACCGTCGTGCCGGAGCCCGGCCGACCGGGCCGCCTGAGCAACAGCACGCGACCGTCGAACCGGCCGAGCGCCTCCGTCACATCGGCGGGTAGCGGCGTGTCGTCGACCGGGTCGCGACCCCAGCGACCGGGGTGCTCGACGAGCAGCCAGCGCTCGGCCCTGGTCGCCGTGCCAGGCAGCGCGACACCTGCCTCCCGCGAGGCGTCGGCGCAGCTCACCGGCCTCGCCTCGCAGGGGCGACGTGCGGAGAGGACGTCTTCACGTCGTCACTCCTCCGGCTCGACGACGGCGCACACCCGCTGCCCGATCGCCACCGCCTGCCCCTCGGTGACGGCCAGCTCGCGGACGACCCCGGCCCGTGGGGCCGCGATCTCGTTCTCCATCTTCATCGCCTCGACCACGCAGATCACCTGACCGGGCCCCACCTCGTCGCCCTCCGCGACCTCGACCTTGAGCACGGTGCCCTGCATCGGGCAGGTGACGTCGCCGAACCCGCCGAGCCCGCTCCGCGACGCACGGGCAGACCGCCTGCGGGCGAGGTCGGCCCAGGGTGGCTCCGTGACGTGCAGCGCCACGTCGTACGCGCGACCGTCCACCTCGACGGCGACGAGACGCGGCCTGGTGGGCAGCGGCCCTGCCCCGTTCGCGGTCGCCGCAGCGCGGGACGGGTTGGCGTCGAGCTCCGCCGCCCGGGCCGCGAGCTGCGGCGACTCCACGACGCCGTGGCACGTCTGCCCGGCAACGAAGCAGGGATGGGCGAGCAGCGCACGGTGGAAGCCGAGCAGCGTCGGCGGGCCGTCGATCACGAACTCCTCCAGCGCGCGCAGCATCCGGCGTCTTGCGCGCTCGCGATCGACGTCGTGGACGATCAGCTTGGCGATCATCGGGTCGTAGAGCCCGGAGACCTCGTCGCCCGTGCGCACGCCGGAGTCGACGCGGGTGCCGGGCCCCGCCGGCTCGCGGTACGCCGTGATCACGCCCGGCGCGGGCAGAAAGCCCTGAGCCACGTCCTCGGCGTTGATGCGGCACTCGATCGCGTGCCCGTGGAGACGGACGTCCTCCTGCCGCACCGAGAGCGGCTCGCCCTGGGCGACGAGCACCTGCTCGCGGACGAGGTCGAGCCCGGTGACGAGCTCCGTGACGGTGTGCTCGACCTGGATGCGGGTGTTCATCTCCATGAAGAAGTACTCACCCTCGGCGGTCAACAACCCCTCGATCGTCCCCGCCGAGCGGTAGCCGGCGGCCCGCGCAGCCTGGACGGCGATCGCGCCGATGCGCTCGCGCAGCTCGCCGTCGACGGCGGGTGAGGGCGTCTCCTCGACGAGCTTCTGGTGGCGGCGCTGGATCGTGCAGTCCCGCTCGCCGAGGTGGATCACGTTGCCGTGGGCGTCGGCGAGCACCTGCACCTCGACGTGCCGTGGATCGACGAGATAGCGCTCCGCGTACACGGCCTGGTCGGCGAAGTACTTCTCCCCCTCCCGCTGCGCCGACGCGAAGGCGCGCTCGGCGTCGTCGGGGGCCGCCACCAGCTTCATGCCCTTGCCCCCGCCCCCGGCCGCCGCCTTGACGATCAGCGGGTAGCCGATCTCCTCCCCGAGCGCCACGAGCGCCGCCGCATCGGGGAGCGGCTCCGTCGTCCCGGGGATGATCGGCACGCCCGCGTCGCGCATGGCCGTCCGCGCCGCGGTCTTCGACCCCATCAGCTCGATCGCCGAGGGTGGGGGGCCGATCCAGGTGAGGCCCGCGTCCTCGACGAGGCGCGCGAACGCCGCGTTCTCGGCCAGGAACCCGTAGCCCGGGTGCACGGCGTCGGCGCCCGCCCGCAGCGCCGCCTCCACGATCACCTCGCCGCGGAGATAGCTCTCCGCCGCGGGCCCGGGCCCGACGCGGTACGCCTCGTCGGCCGCTGCGACGTGCGCCGCCGCGCGGTCGGCGTCGGAGTACACGGCCACACAGCCGAGGCCGAGCTCACGGAGCGTGCGGAAGATCCGGATCGCGATCTCGCCGCGGTTGGCGACGAGGACTTTCGAGAAGCCGGCCATGTCGCCGCGTATTCTCCCCGACAGTGACGCTCCCCGACCAGCTCACGATCGCACGGGTGCTCGCGGTGCCCGTGGTCGTCGTCCTCTTCACCTGGGACTTCGCGAACCACGCGTACTGGGCGACGCTGGTCTTCGCGCTGGCGATGGCCACCGACCAGGTGGACGGCTGGCTCGCGCGCCGTTGGGACCAGACGTCCGCGTTCGGCTCGCTGCTCGACCCGATCGCGGACAAGGTGCTCGTGATGGCGGCCGTGGTGATGCTCGTGGGCGAGGGGGTGGTGCCAGCGTGGATGGTGGCCGCGATCGTCGCGCGGGAGATCGCGGTCTCGGGGCTGCGGCTGGCGGCGATGGAGCGTCGCGTCGTGATGGCGGCCCGCGACCTCGGCAAGCTGAAGACCTGGGCGCAGGCGGTCGCGGTCACGATCGGGGGAATCGCCGCGGGCGGCGCGTGGAGCATGGACGTGGCCTGGTGGGCGATGCTCGTCGCGGTCGTGCTGACGTGGGTGAGCGGGCTCGACTACGCGCGCGTAGCGCCGAGCATGCTCCGCGGCGAGCGCGCGTAACGGGTCGGCCGGCCGAGTCGCCCGTCGACGCCCTCTGCGCGCGCCGCGCGCAGCCACGGGCTGCCGTACGCGTCGGGGAGGGGGCGCTCCGCCAACCCTTCCGCTGTGATCGCGCGCCGGACGGCGGCGGCGACGGCCTCGGCGGCCCGCGGGCGCAGCTCCAGCTCCATGCGCCTGAGCCTACAACGGCAGCAGTCGCGCCGCGGTCGCCTTGAAGGTCGCGACGACGGCGTCGCCGACCGAGATGCCGAGCCGGGCGAGCGAGGCGGCGGTCACCTCCGCGGTGACGGGCCCGACGCGGACGCGGGCGCGATTCCCGAGCTCGACGACCGACGACACCACGGCCCGCAGGTGGTTGACGGCGGAGTCGTCAGGCACCCCGTGGGAGAGCGCAACCTCCCACGGGTAGACCGCGACCGCGACCCTCCCCACCGCCCGGTCCGTGGAGAAGACCACGCCCCCGGCATCGAGCGTGACCTCCGTCAGGCCTCGGGCCCCC
>JAOUEK010000198.1 GCA_029858755.1 Thermoleophilia bacterium | reverse complement strand
GGGGGCCCGCACGCGCCCTGCATGGAGTCGCGGTGCGTGGCCCGCGCGCCGTCGCAGATCCCCTCGGACTTCGAGTACCTCACCTACGCGATCGAGGCGGACAAGGACGACATCCGCTATCTCCAGCAGCTCTACGTCGACGCGGCCAAGCGGGCTCGGAGCGCCGGCTTCGACATCGTCTACGTCTACGGCTCGCACTCGTACCTGCCGCAGCAGTTCCTGACGCCGTTCTACAACAAGCGCACCGACGAGTACGGCGGCTCGTTCGAGAACCGGGCGCGGTTCTGGCGCGAGACGATCGAGAAGGTGAAGGAGGCGGTCGGCGACGACACCGCGATCGCCGTGCGCATGTCGACGGACATGTTCCTGGGCGAGCCCGGCACGCAGCTGAAGCGCGACTGCCTGCCCTTCGTGGAGCTCGTCGACCATCTCGTCGACGTCTGGGACATCAACCTCTCGGGCATCGCCGAGTGGGGCGAGGACGCGACACCGTCCCGCTTCTACGAGCAGGGGCGGGCACTGCCGTGGCAGGCCGCCGTCAAGGAGATCTCGAAGAAGCCCGTCCTCGGCGTCGGCCGGTGGACGAACCCTGACGCGATGAGCGACGCGATCCACGAGGGCAAGCTCGACATCATCGCCACCTGCCGGCCGTCGACGTCCGACCCGTTCCTGCCGAAGAAGATCGAGGAGGGTCGCCTGGACGACATCCGCGAGTGCATCGGGTGCAACGTCTGCATCTCCCGCTGGGAGATCGGCGGGCCGCCGCTGATCTGCACGCAGAACGCCACCGCCGGCGAGGAGTACCGGCGCGCCTGGCACCCCGAGAAGTTCACCACCGCGAAGAACGCCGACAACGACGTGCTCGTCGTCGGGGCCGGCCCCGCCGGCATGGAGTGCGCGATGGTGCTCGGCAAGCGCGGCATGCGGCGGGTGCATCTCGTCGAGTCGGCCGACGACATGGGCGGGACGATGCGCTGGATCCCGCAGCTTCCCGGCCTCGGCGAATGGGCGCGGCTCGTCAACTACCGCAAGATCCAGCTCGACAAGCTCAAGAACGTCGAGTTCATCCCCTCGACGACGCTGGCGCCCGAGGACGTCGCCGGCTACGGCGCGGAGATCGTCGTTGTGGCGACGGGCTCGTACTGGGCGACGGACGGCCTCAACGGCGCGTCGCACGACGTGATCCCCGGTGCCGACGCCAGCCTCGCCTGGCAGGCGACTCCCGACCAGCTGATGGGGGAGGGGAAGACGCTCGCCGGCGACAGCGTGCTCGTGTTCGACAACGACGGCTACTTCATGGGCGTCTCCATCTCCGAGAAGCTCGCGCTCGAGGGCAAGAAGGTGACGCTGATGACCCCGCTGGGTCACGTCGCCCCGTACATGCACTTCACGCTCGAGGCGCCGAACATGCACCGACGACTGCACTCCCTGGGCGTGGAGATCGTCCCCTACCACCTGCCGAGCCGGCTCGAGAAGGGCGGTGTGGTGGCCACGCACGTGTACGACGAGCACGGGGCGGAGCGGACCTGGGACGTCGACGGCGTCGTCCTCGTCTCCCAGCGCCGCTCGAACGAGCGGCTCTTCCGGTCGCTCAAGGACGACATCGGGCTCGAGGCGCTGAAAGCCGAGGGGGTGGACGCGCTCTACCGGATCGGCGACTGCGAGGCGCCGCGGCTGATCGCGGACGCGGTCTTCTCCGGGCACAGGCTCGCCCGCGAGATCGACAGCCCGGACCCGTCGGTGCCGCTGCCGTTCCGACGGGAGCGTCGCGTCATCGACCCGGACTTCGTGGCGAGCGAGCGGGCCTGGCACGAGTCCGCGATGGCGGGCACCGCGTAGATGCGGACGGTCGTCTGCATCAAGCAGGTACGGACGCTCGGCGACGAGGTCGAGTTCACCGACGACGGGCGGGACGTCGATCCCGACTACGTCGACCTCGCCCTCAACGAGTGGGACAGCTTCGCCACCGAGGAGGCGCTCCAGCTCAAGGAGCGCCTCGGCGGCGAGGTGGTCGTCGTCACCTGTGGGCCGGAGGAGAGCGAGGCAGCGCTGCGGCGCTGCCTCGCCATGGGCGCCGACCGGGCGGTGCGCATCGAGGGTGTCGCCGCGCACGATCCGATCGGGGTCGCACACGCGCTGGCGGAGGTCGTCCGAGACGAGGAGCCCGACCTGGTGCTCTGCGGCGTCCAGTCGAGCGACTCCGTGCAGGCGGCGACCGGGACGGCGCTCGCGGAGCTCGTGGAGTTGCCGCGGGTGGCGGTGGTGACCCGGCTCGAGCCGGGCGACGGCAAGGCGACCGCGCACAGGGAGCTGGAAGGCGGGTTGGTCGACGTCGTCGAGGTCGACCTGCCGGCCGTGCTCACGACCCAGACCGGCATCAACCAGCCCCGGTACGCCAACCTCCGTGCGATCAAGCAAGCGGAGCAGGTGGAGATCACGGTGCGACAGGCGGCGTCTGCTCCTGCCGCTTCGCGCGTGCGGCGGATGTTCGTGCCGCCGCGCGGCGAGGGCGCCGAGATGCTCGGCACCGACCCGGGTGAGGTCGCGCGCCGCATCGCCGACCTCGTGAAGGAGCGAACGGCGTGAGCGTCCTGGTGGTCACGGAGCACCTGCAGGGCACCGTCCGCGACGTCACGCGCGAGCTCGTCACCGCCGGCCGGCCGCTCGGCCCCGTCGCCGTCGCCGTGATCGCACGCGACCCGGGGCCCCTCGCCGCGGCCGTCGACGTGGAGGGGGTCGAGGAGATCGTCACCGTGGCCGCAGGCGCGGACGAGTTCGAAGGCGACACGTACCAGCAGGCGCTCGAGGCCCTGATCGAGAGCCGCCGCCCGCGGGTCGTCCTCCTCGGGTTCACGGTCAACGCGATGAGCTACGCCGCCGCCGTGGCGGCCAAGCTCGGGCTCGGCTACGCCAGCGACGTCCACGGCGTGGCCCTCGAGGGCGACGCGGTGATCGCCACACGGTCGTTCTACGCAGGCAAGGTCTCTGCCGAGCTCGAGTTCCCCGGCGCCGAGACCGTGCTCCTGCTCCTGCGCCCGACGACGTGGCCACCCGCCGAGGGCACAGGCGGCGCCGCCGTGTCGTCCCTCGCCGTCGAGGTTGCGCCTCCGCGGGCCAGGCACGTGGAGTTCACCGAGCCGGCCGCGACGGGCGACGTCGACATCACGCAGGCCGACGTCCTCCTGTCCATCGGCCGGGGCATCGGTGACGCAGACGCGATCGCCCAGTTCGAGGGGCTCGCGGCGAAGATGGGGGCAACGCTCTCCGTGTCGCGCCCCATCGTCGACGCGGGCTGGATGCCGGCCTCACGCCAGGTCGGTCAGTCGGGCAAGACGGTGAAGCCGAAGGTCTATCTCGCCTTCGGCATCTCCGGGGCGGTGCAGCATCTGGCCGGGATGAAGGCGAGCGGCACGATCGTCGCCGTGAACACGGACCCCGAGGCATCGATCTTCGGCGTCGCCCACTACGGCGCCGTCGTCGACCTGTTCGACGTCGCAGAGGAGCTGGAGAAGCTCTACTGACGTGACCGAGACCCGCGAGACGTTCGCCGGTCTCTCCGACTGGCAGGTCGCTCTGTGGTACGGGATGATCGTCCTCTCGACGGCGATCTTCGCCGCAGGCGTCCTGCTGCTCGTGCTCAAGTACCGCCGAGGCCGGGACGGCTTCCGTTTCGACCGGCCGCTCCATCGCCTCGGACGGGCCGCCTGGATCGTGCTCACGCACGCGTGGATCCGGCGACGGGACGGCATCGCCGGCGCCGCCCACCTCGCCGTCTTCTACGGCTTCGTCGTCCTCTTCATCGGCACGTCGATCCTCGCTTTCCAGGACGACGTGGCGAAGCCCCTCCTCGGCTGGACGTTCTGGGAGGGCCCCTTCTACCTCGGCTACTCGCTCTTTCTCGACGTGTTCGGCTTCGCGCTCCTCGTCGGGCTGCTGGTGCTGATCGTCAAGCGCATCGCGTCCCCGCCGCGGCTCGACTACGGACGGGTGGACGGTCGCAGCGGCGACTACAACCGCGCCCGCTACGCGGCCGGGGACTGGGTGTTCGTCGGCTCTCTGCTCTTCCTCGGCGTCACCGGGTTCCTGCTCGAGGCGCTCCGCATCGCCGAGACCGACCCGTCCTTCGAGACCTGGGCGCCGTTCGGGTGGCTCTCCGGGCAGGCGCTGCAGGCCGTCGGCCTCGACGGCCAGGACGCGGCCGACGCCCACTTTCGGACCTGGTGGGTGCACGGCACCGCCGCCCTGGCCTTCGTCTCGGCGATCCCCTTCACGAAGGCCGTGCACATGCTCGTCGCGCCCGCCAACGTCGCTGCTCGCAACGAGGTGGCCGGGCGCCGGCTCGAGCCGCTGCCGGAAAGCCCGCAGCCCGAGGACGTCGGCGTCGCCCTCGTCTCGGACCTGTCGCCGACGCACCTCCTCTCCCTCGACGCGTGCACGAAGTGCGGGAAGTGCCACGTCGCGTGCCCTGCGGCCGCGACCGGGTACCCGCTGTCGCCACGCGACCTCGTGCTCGACCTGCGTGAGCAGGCGGAGGGCACCTACGGCGCGCGCTCCCTGCTCGGCGCCGCGCCGCTCTACCGCGCGGACGACGAGATCGTCGGCGGGGCGATCCGGCCCGAGACGATCTGGTCGTGCATGCAGTGCATGGCCTGTGTCGAGATCTGCCCGGTGGGCATCGAGCACGTGCCGATCATCAACCAGCTGCGGCGGCGGCTCGTCGACCGGGGCGAGCTCGACCCGCTGCTCCAGGGCACGTTGGAGACGATCTACGACTCGGGCAACTCGTTCGGCGAGCCGAAGCGCAAGCGCGGCCGGTGGGCCAAGGAGCTCGACTTCGACGTGAAGGACGCGCGCAAGGAACCGGTCGAGCTGCTCTGGTTCGTCGGCGACTACGCCTCGCTCGACCCGCGCAACGTC
>JAOUEK010000197.1 GCA_029858755.1 Thermoleophilia bacterium | reverse complement strand
GGTGCCGCTGTTGACCGCCCGGCCCGAGACGCGATGCGCGACGAGGAACGTGGCTCCGACCACCTTGCCGTCGGCGACCGCGGCGACGCCGAGATCGCGGTCGAGATCGGGATGATCCCAGATCATGCGACGCCACGATGCGAGCGTCAGGGCGTCGAAGTCGAACGGGCCCGGCTCGTCCTGTGCGGCATCGACATCGCAGCGGTAGACGGGCTCGGGGTCGTCGGCGAACGCGCTGAGCGGTCGGAGCTCGACGTCGGCGGGTGAGGTTGCCGGCTCGAGGGAGCGTGGGTCGACCCAGAGCAGCATCTCCGTGGAGGCGAGCCTGCAGCCGCGAGCACGGGCGAAGTCGGAGGACGCACCGTCGTCTTGCGTTGCGATCGACGTCCGTGCGGCGCCGATCTCGTCGAGGTGTGCGGCAACGGCGCGCCACAGCGCCGACCCGTAGCCGCGTCGACGTCGGGCGGGATGCACGGCGACGGCTGCAAACGCACGTCCCTTCTCGGCGGTCATCGTGTCGAGGCTCGCAGCGGCCCAGCCCACGATCCGCGTTCCTTCGAGAACCTTCCACCAGGCTGCACGCGCTTGGGGCGGTGAGGTGGCGATGCGGTAGCGCACCCCGGTGGCGGTGACGAGGTCGTCGACGTAGACGGCTCGAAGCAGTGCGCTGGCGCCGTCGGCGTCCTCGGTCGACGCCCGTGCGATCACGGGCTCGAGCGTAGCAGCACGAGCTCCCGATCCGTTGCCCGTTGAGACGACGCTCCGTCCGCCCCGGCGGCTACCGTTGCACGATGGCCAAGGTCGTCGTGCAGTTCTGTTGCTCCGAGTGCGGGACCACGACCGGGCGTTGGCTCGGCCGGTGTCCGGGCTGTGGGGCGTTCGGCACGTTGGTCGAGGAGCTGTCGGGCCGCGACGGCCCGCAGGCCGGGGCTACCGGGGCGGCGCGCTCGCCGGAGCGGCTGGGCGACGTCCGCGTGGTCGAGGGCGAGCGCATCCCGACCGGCGTGGCCGAGCTCGACCGCGTGCTCGGCGGGGGGCTCGTGCCCGCGTCGCTCGTCCTGGTCGGCGGGGAGCCAGGGGTGGGGAAGTCGACCCTCCTGCTCAGTGCGCTCGGCGAGATCACGCGCGCCGGCCGCCGCGGCCTGCTCGTGACCGGCGAGGAGTCGGTCGCGCAGGTGCGGCTCAGGGCCGCGCGGCTGACAGGTGCCGACGACGTCTCCGTCCTCGCCGAGACGAGCCTCGATGCCGTCTGCGCGACCCTGGAGCGTGAGCGCCCCGACGTGTGCGTCGTGGACTCGGTGCAGACGCTGCACTCGGGCGAGCTCGGCTCCGCGCCCGGCTCGGTCGCGCAGGTGCGGGAGGCCGCGGGGCGGCTGCTGCGGGTCGCGAAGGAGGCGGGTGTGGCGACGATCCTCGTGGGGCACGTGACGAAGGACGGCGCGGTGGCCGGGCCTCGCGTGCTCGAGCACCTCGTCGATTGCGTGCTCCAGTTCGAGGGCGATCGCTATCACGAGCACCGCGTGCTCCGGGCCGTGAAGAACCGCTTCGGGTCGACGAACGAGCTCGGCGTCTTCGAGATGACCGCCGAGGGGCTCGTCGGCGTCCCCGACCCCTCGAGGCTCTTCGGCCGGGCCCACCCCGGGGAAGTCGGCTCGGCGGTCGCGTGTGCACTGGAGGGGACGCGGCCGCTGATGCTCGAGGTGCAGGCGCTCGTCGCCCGCACCGAGCTCGCGATGCCGCGCCGCGTCGGCACGGGCGTCGACCCGAAACGGCTCGCGATGATCGTCGCGGTGCTGGGACGGCACGCGCGTGTCCCTCTGGGGAGCGCCGACGTCTTCGTCAACGTCGCCGGCGGCGTCCGCATCGACGAGCCCGGCGCCGACCTGGCAGTCGCGCTCGCCGTTGCCTCCGCCCAGCGTGGGGCTCCCGTGCGGGACGGGATGGCGGCGTTCGGCGAGGTCGGGCTCACCGGACGCCTGCGGCCGGCCTCCCAGGCCGAGCGGCGGCTCGAGGAGTGCGCCAAGCTCGGTCTGACCACGGTCGTCGCCCCCTCCGGGACACGCGGGCGCCGCGAAAGGCCGCGGGTCGTCGGCGCCGAGACCCTGCGCGACGCGATCGCCGCCGCGCTCGACGGAGAACGGCAGGGTGAGGCCGAGCCGGCGGGGTGAGGACGAGTCGCCGGGGTGCCCTGAGGCGTCACTCCGGGGTCAGGCGGCAGCCTCACCCCGGCTGTCGACCCGATCACCCGAGGAGAACGCCAAGAGCGATCAGGCAGATCGCCACGCCGGCGAACACCGCCCCCGTGCTGAGCCGGGTGTCGGGCAGTCTCGCGCGGTTCTCGGCGAATGTGCCCCGGAACGCCCACTTCTCCATCCAGCTCGCGCTCGCGGCATCGCGCCGCGACGGCGACCCCCCTGCGGCCGCCAGCATCAGCGCGAGGCCGCCGACGACGAAGCACGCGATCGAGAGAGCCTCGGCGAAGCCGCCGCCGCGCGCGAGGGCCCACAGCGCGGCCACGGCGAGCGCGACGGCCAGTCCGACGGCGAGGCGCAGCACGAAGCGGACGACCTCGTAGGCGACGCTCATGCCGCTGCTCGTCGGACCGGGCGAGCAGAGGACGTCATCGCTGGTCGCGCGGATAGACGTGCTCTGCGTAGTCGGCGAGCATCCGCGAGGCGGAGAAGCGCCAGGCGTTCGTGGCCAGCGACCGCTTGATGCGGTCACACCAGCCGTGCGGCACGCCGTCCGCGTCGCGGTCGTAGAACAGTGGGATCACCTCGCGCTCCAGCAGGTCGTAGAAGGCGGCTGCGTCGCGAGCGTCCATCACCGCGTGATCGGGGTCCTCCGTGCCCGGGATCCCCCAGCCGTTCTTCCCGTCGAAGCCCTCGTCCCACCACCCGTCGAGCACGCTCAGCTGCAGCACGCCGTTGAACGTCGCCTTCATGCCGCTCGTGCCGCTCGCCTCCATGGGCCGCCGCGGCAGGTTGATCCAGACGTCGCAACCCGATACGAGGTGCGTGGCGACCGACAGGTCGTAGTCCTCCAGGAAGACGACGCGCCCGGCGATGCCCTGGTTGTGCTTCTTGAGGTTGAACACGTTCTGCAGGACTCCCTTGCCGCTCTCGTCGAGGGGGTGCGCCTTGCCGGCGATCAGCAGCTGCGCCGGCGGCTCGCCGGTGAGGATGCGCACGGTGCGCCTCTCGTCGTGCGTGAGCAGCCACAGGCGCTTGTACGTGGCGAGCCTTCGGGCGAACCCGAGGGTCAGGTGGTCGGGATCGAGCGCCTTTGCGGCAGCGTTGACGTAGTCGATCTGCTCGTTGCGCAGCAGGCGGTCGTTCTGGCTCTTGAGGCGGGCCCACTCGATCAGCTCTCGTCGCGCCCGTCCCCGTGCCTCCCACAGCTCCGCGTTCGGGATCCCCCACACCCCCTCCCAGAGCGCCCGATCCGCGGCGCGCTCCCACCAGCGCTCTCCCAGATGGCGGTCGAAGAGCTCGACCAACGGCCGCGAGGCGAACGTCGGCAGGTGCGCCCCGTTCGTGACGTGGCCGATCGGGACGTCTTCGACGCCGCGATCGGGGTAGAGCGGCTGCCACATGCGGCGGGCGACGTCCCCGTGCAGGCGGCTCACGCCGTTACGCGCCCGGCTCGTGCGCAGGGCGAGCGGGGTCAAGCCCGGGGCCTCGCCGTCGTCGTCGGGGCGCACGCGGCAGAGGCCGACGAAGCGGTCGGCGTCGATCCCGAGCCGCCCGGGCAGGTCGCCGTACGCAGCGAGCAGCTCGTCCACGCCGTAGGTCTCGTTGCCCGCGGGCACGGGCGTGTGCGTGGTGAACACGAACCGGTCGCGGACCGTCGCCAGAGCCTCGTCGGCGGATGCGCCCTCCGACACGAGCTGGGACGCGAGCTCGAGCACGCCGAGCGTGGGGTGACCTTCGTTCAGGTGGTAGACGGCCGGCTCGATGCCGAGCGCCTCCAGCGTCCGCACGCCGCCGATGCCGAGCAGCGCGTACTGGGCGAGGCGCGTCGCCCGGTTCCCCTCGTACAGCCGCTGCGTCGTCCACCGACGCACGGGGTCGTTCTCGGGCACCTCGGTGTCGAGCAGGTAGAGCGGCGTGCGACCGACGTCCACGCGCCAGACCTGGAACCACGTCGTGCCCCCGAAGACTTGGATCGCGAGCTTCAGCGCGCGCCCGTCGGGCCCGCTGACCCGTGCCATCGGGAGCGTCTTCGGGTCGTTGACGATCCAGAACTCCTGCTGGCGACCGGCGAGGTCGAGGCGCTGGTGGAAGAAGCCCCGACGGTAGAACAGTCCGACCGCGACGAGCGGCAGGCGCTGGTCGCTCGCCTCCTTGAGGATGTCCCCGGCGAGGACGCCCAGCCCCCCCGAGTAGATGGGAAGCGACGCGTGGACGCCGTACTCCGCGCACAGGAACGCCACGGGCCCGTCGATCCCCGGCCGCGGGTCGTCGGGTCGCGACAGGTCGGCGTCGACCTCGGCGGCGAGTGCCGCGATCCGCTCGAGCAGGGCGTCGTCACGCACCGCCTCGGCCATCGAGGACGGCCACAGGTCGGCGAGGAAACGGGCCGGGTTCCGTCCCGCCAGCTCCCAGCGGAACGGGTCGAGGTCGCGGAAGACGCGATCGCCGTCGCGCGCCCACGACCAGCGGTAGTTGTAGGCGAGCGGCGCAAGCGGCCGCAGGGCCTCCGGCAGCCGCTCGGCGAGCCACGCCGCTCGGTCTGCGAGATCGGACGCGCCGGGTGTGAACCGCGTGCTCATCGGCCGAGAGGCGTATCACACGCGTCAGCTGGTGCCACCGACGAACCGTCGTCCACGGTCGCGGCGGCGTCGCAGGGCAACCGTTAAGGAAGTGTTGCGACTCCGCTAGAATGAAGGCCGTGAACGCCGGCAGCCCCCGCAGCCGGCGCTTTTCGTGAGAGACAGGTCAGGAGAGACA
>JAOUEK010000196.1 GCA_029858755.1 Thermoleophilia bacterium | reverse complement strand
CAGGTGCTGCCCGTCCCCGAAGGCCACCACGAGCCCGCCGTCACGGCGGTCGATGCTCCCCATGAAGAAGTTCATGCCGGGGCTGCCGATGAAGCCGGCCACGAAGAGGTTGGCCGGACGGTTGTAGAGCTCCTGGGGCGGAGCCACCTGCTGGAGCTCGCCCTTGCGCAGGACGCAGACGCGCTGCCCCAGGGTCATCGCCTCCACCTGGTCGTGCGTGACGTAGATCGTCGTCACCCCGAGCTCCTTGTGTAGGAGCGAGATCTCGACCCGCATCTGCGTGCGCAGCTTCGCGTCGAGGTTGGAGAGGGGCTCGTCCATGAGGAAGGCTTGCGGCTCCCGCACGAGGGCGCGGCCCATGGCGACGCGCTGGCGCTGTCCGCCCGAGAGCTGTCCCGGCCGCCGCGGGAGCTGCTCCTCCAGCTCGAGCAGCCGTGCGATGCGCGTGATCCGGTCGTCGATCTCCGACTTCGACATCTTGCGCAGCCGCAGCGGGAAGGCGAGGTTCTCGCGGATCGTCTTGTGCGGGTAGAGCGCGTAGTTCTGGAACACCATGGCCACGTCCCGCTCGCGCGGGGGCAGGCCGTTGACGACATCGCTGCCGATCCGGATTTCGCCACCGGTGATCGCCTCGAGGCCGGCCACCATCCGCAGCGCCGTCGTCTTGCCACACCCCGAGGGGCCGACGAAGACCATCAGCTCGCCGTCGGCGATCTCCAACGACAGGTCGTGCACCGCGACGGTGCCGTCGGGGTACACCTTCCTCACATGGTCCAACGAGACCTCTGCCACCGTGGTGCTCTCCTCGGGTCGCGGGCGGGATCGGTCGGGTGCGGCTGAACCTATACGATGGCGTACCAATCGGCAAAGAGAAGTGGCATGCCGTATGACGTATGATCGACGGCGGTGGGCGACGCGACTGCAGATGCTCCCGGCGCAGGGGGCGAGGCGCCAACGGCGTTGTTCGAGCACGTTGCACGCGAGCCGCGCCTCTCGGACAAGGTGGCCGAGATGATGCTGGAGACGATCCTCTCGAACAGGCTCAACGTCGGCGACCGCCTCCCGTCGGAGCGCGAGCTCGGCGAGCAGTTCGGCGTGTCGCGTACGGTCGTGCGCGAGGCGGTGCGAGCCCTCGTGGCGAAGGGCGTGATCGAGGTGCGGTCGGGGAGCGGGCTCCGCGTCGCGGCGGTCGACGCCGACTCCGTGCGCGAGTCGATGTCGCTCTTCCTGCGTGGCGGCGAGATCGACTTCGAGAAGGTCAACGAGGTGCGCTCGCACCTCGAGGTGCACATGGCCGGCCTCGCGGCGGAGCGCGCGACCGAGGCGGACGTCGCGCTCCTGCGAGAGATCCATACGCAGATGGAGGATGAGTCGTTCGACGTCGAGGCGGCCGCCCGCGACGACCTGGAGTTCCATCGGCGGATCGCCCTCGCCACGCACAACGAGCTCTTCCTCGTGCTGATGGACTCGATCGGGGCGGCCCTGATCGACATCCGTCGGGCGAACCTCGGCTCGGGGTCGACCCCGATGACGCTCTCCCAGCACGAGGCGGTGCTCGACGCGATCCAGGCCGGGGACGCGGCCGCGGCGCGGGACGCCATGGCCGCGCACCTCGACGGCGTCGCCAGCTGGTGGCGCGAGCACATGGCAACCGCGGCGCAGGCGGCCGCCGAATGAGCGTGCTGCGGCGCCTCGACCACGTGGCAGTGCTCGTGCGCAGCACGGAGGACGCGCTCCGCTTCTACCGCGACCATCTCGGGCTCGAGATCCACTCCAGCGAGGAGATCCCCACCCCGCACGTGCGGCTCACCTACCTCGACGCCGGGAACGCGTTCGTGCAGCTCGTGGAGCCGCTCGACGACGGCTCAGCGCTCGCCGATTGGCTCGCGGAGCACGGCGAGGGGCTGCACCACATCTGCTTCGGCGTCGACGACGTCGCGTCGGCCGTCGCAGCGCTGAGCGACGACGGGGCCGAGGTCGCTCTCGGCACGGGTCGCGGCCGGG
This sequence comes from Thermoleophilia bacterium, assembly GCA_029858755.1. Taxonomy (GTDB): domain Bacteria; phylum Actinomycetota; class Thermoleophilia; order Gaiellales; family Gaiellaceae; genus Gaiella. The sequence continues at coordinate 2,956 of JAOUEK010000196.1, read as the reverse complement.
TCTCGGGCTTCGTGACGACGAACGGCGGGCATGGCGTCCGCATCGAGTGCACCGAGTTCGATCGCGTGCTCGACGTCGAGGGCGCGCCCGGGTACCTCGCGGGCTGAGCCGGCCGGTCAGCCGCCGGCGGACGGGGGCAGCCCCAGCACCTGCCCGCCGTCGACGTGCACGACGTTGCCCGTCGTCCACGCGGTGGTCGGGTCGATCAGCATCCACACCCACGTGGCCAGCTCTTCGGGCTGGGCCATGCGGCCGAGCGGGATCCGGCGGGAGAGGTCGGCGTAGGCGGCCAGGAGATCGTCCGCCCACACCTCGTGGATCGGCGTCTCCACCGGGCCGGGGGCGATCGCGTTGACCCGGATGCCTCGCTCGGCGAGCTCGTAGGCCGACGCCCGCGTGAGGTACTCGAGTGCGGCCTTCGTCATCCCGTACAGTGCGTTGCCCGGCTTGACGATGCTGCCGACCGACGACGAGACGTTCACGATCGCCCCGTCGGGCGACGCGGCCAGCGCCGGTGTCGCCGCCTGCGTGAGCAGGAACGGCGCCCGCGTGTTGACGGCCAGGTGCCGATCGACCTGCTCCAGCGTGTAGTCGTCGAGGGGGCCCACGGCGATCGTGGCCGCGTTGTTGACGAGCACGTCGAGGCGGCCGAGCGCCTCGGTCGTCTCGTCGACGAGCCGTCGAGGAAGCGTCGCGTCTCCGAGGTCACCGGGAAGCACGAGCGCTGTGACGCCCGCCGACTCGACCGCACGCGCCGTCTCCTCCAACGGGGCGCGGCGGCGCCCGACGAGGGCGACGTGCATGCCGCGCCCGGCCAGGAGCCTGGCCGTCGCCGCCCCGATCCCCGTGCCCGCACCGGTGACGAGCGCGACGTGCCCCTCGCGGCCGCTCATCGCGGGAAGGGTCGCTCGAGCGGGAGCGACCGGTCGAGCTCGACGCCGAAGCCGGGGGCGTCGAGGGCGGAGACCGGGATCCGGCCACGCTCCGGTACGGGCTCGCCGGTGAGCAGCGGCGTGAACATCGGGACGATCGAGGCCGCGTCCGGCGCCATCATCAGGAACTCGGCGAACGGGCTCTCGTGGCGCGTGGCCACGAAGTGGTAGCTGTAGACGCTCGAGCCGTGGGGGATCACGAGCACGCCGTGCGCGGACGCGTACGAGGCGATCTTGAGCAGCTCGGTGAGCCCGCCGCAGAAGTTGACGTCGGGCTGCACGACGTCGGCGCAGCGGTTGTCGATCAGCTGGCGGAAGCCCCAGCGCGTCCACTCGTGCTCGCCGGTGGTGAGCAGGAGGTCGCGTGGGGCGCGCCGGCGCACTTCCGCGTAGCCCGCATAGTCGTCCGGGGGCAGGAACTCCTCCACCCACTTGAAGCGGAACGGCCGGATCGCCTCGATCAGCTTCAGCGTGTACTCGACGGTGAGCGCCATCCAGCAGTCGAACGCGAGGAAGAACTCCTCCGGGTCGCCGACGCGGGAGCGCATCTCGGCCGCGAGCTCGACGTTCTCCCGCAGGCCGGCATCACCCTCGGCAGGGCCGTGGACGAGCGGCAGCTTGCCACCGATGAACCCCATCTCCTTGGCCAGATCCGGCCTCGGCCCGGTCGCGTAGAAGGAGATCGCATCCCTCACGGCGCCGCCGATCATGGCGTGCACCGGCTCCTGGCGGAGGCGTCCGAGCAAGTCCCACACGGCGAGGTCGATCGCGGAGATGGCGTTCACCGTGAGGCCCTTGCGACCGTAGTACAGGGACGACCGCCACATCTGATCCCACATCAGCTCGAGCTCGTCCGGCCGCTTGCCCTCCACGAAGCGAGAGAGGTGGTGCTCCACCAGCCACGCCGCGGGCGGCCCGCCGGTCGAGGTGCCCACGCCGATCGTGCCGTCATCGGCCTCGACCTCGACCACCACGGTGCCGAGCGCGTTGAGCCCGAACGACGACCGCGTCGCCCGGTACTCGGGGTAGACGGACATCGGCGTGGCGATCTGCCCGTCGATCCAGTGGCCTGCGGCCTGGTCGTGGTAGTCGGCGCCGCCGCCGCGGAGCACGAGCCCGCGCACGGATGCGATGCGAGGGAACCGGCTCACCCGCGGGTGCGCGCCGTCCCCTGCACGACAGGGTTCGTGATCTCGCCGATCCCGCTCGCCGACACCGTCACCGTGTCGCCCGGCTGCAGGAAGCGCGGCGGGTCCATGAACGTCCCGCAGCCTGCCGGCGTGCCGGTGGAGAGGATGTCTCCGGGCTCGAGCGTGATCACCGACGAGAGCCATTCGATCGCCGCGGGCGGCGGACCGAGCTGCTCGCCGACGAGCGCGTCCTGGCGGAGCTCGCCGTTCACGTGCGACTGGATCCGGATGCTCGCCCAGTCGGAGAGCTCGTCGCGCGTGACGATGCACGGCCCCATCGGGCAGAAGGTGTCGAAGTTCTTGCCGAGGTCGACCTGCGCGTTGTGGAACTGCACGGAGCGCGAGCCGACGTCGTTGATCACCGTGTAGCCGAAGACGTGCTCGAGCGCGTCCTCGGCGCGGACGTTCTTCGCACGCGACCCGAGCACCACGCCCAGCTCGACCTCGTAGTCGACGGCGAAGCCGTGGTCGCGGAGCGGGCCTGCCGTGTCGCCCGGCACGCGCCTGATCACGTCGTCGTACGGGGGGATCACGATCGCGTCGCCCGGGCCGACGATCGCGTTCGCGAGCTTGATGAAGCCGACGATCACCTTCTCGTCGGGGAACACGAAGCCCGGCTCCTCGTCGCCGTGGCTCGCGTAGTTGACCCCGGACCCGAAGATCTTGCCCGGATTCGTCAGCGGCGCCAGGATGCGGTCGACGGTGACCGGGTCGGAGCCCTCGGGTGCTGCCGCGGCGGCCTCCAGGCCGCGCTCGCCGTCGCGGATCAGCGCCAGCGTGTCCGTGTAGCCGGTCGGGTGCACGTGCCCTTGCACCTCCACCCCGCAGCCGACG
>JAOUEK010000195.1 GCA_029858755.1 Thermoleophilia bacterium | reverse complement strand
GACCGCTCCCGCGATCGTCGTCGCGGGCCAGCCAGAGCAGGCCGACCGCGATCCCGGCCACCACCGCGACCGCGACCTGCGGCGCCAGCACCAGCAACCGCCTCATACGCCGCGGCTCCAGGTCGCCTGCCGCTCGGCCGCCCACGAGAGGAAGGCCTCGTACACGGACTCCGTGCCCGCAGAGGAGAGCAGCACCGGCTCGATCCCGAGCGAGCCGAGGCTGTCGATCAGTTGCTCCCGCCGCCCCTCGTGCTCGGCGCGGAGCCGAGCGGACTCGCCGGGCCGGAGGCGAACCAGCCGCAGGCGACCGTCGACCCCCGTGAGCGGGAGCACGATGCCGTCCACCGACGGGAAGCCCTGCTCCCAGACGGGGTCCTGGACGACGACGGGCACGACGTCCCAGCCGCGGTCGAGCGCGTCCTCCCACGCGATCACGGACGGCGGCGCAAGGAAGTCCGAGAGCACGAACACGAAGCTCGCGGACGGTACCGCGCGGCGGTGGGCGGCAAGGAACTCGAGCGCCGACTCCGCGCCGTCCACACCGTCAGCCGGATCGCGCGCGAGCGCGTAGTCGAGCAACTCGCTCGCGCCGCCACGCGTGCCGGGTGCGCACCACGAGACGACGCCGGGGCGACGGCCGTACTCGAGGAACCCTGCCAGGCCGCGGGCCTCGGCTACGGAGTCCGTGATCAGCCCGCAGGCGACCTGCACCGCCTCGTCCTTGCGCAGCCAGGGGAGCTCGGGCGGGCAGAGGGACATGTCGGCGCGCACGTCCGAGACGACGACGACGCGCGGCGCCTCGTCCGCGAAGTGCTCACGCACGACGAACTCGTCGGTGCCGCGGGCCGAGGAGAGGCGCCCTGAGGCAGCCCAATCGATGCGGTCGGGGTTGTCCCCGGGCACGTACGCACGCGAGCCCGCCACGTCCGTCCCCGCTCCACGCCGTGCACCGCGCATCGAGCCGAACGCGAGGCCGACCAGGCGCCGGCGGGGAACGAGCGGGAACGTGAGCGCGCCGTAGCTCACGGCGTCCCCGCGTCGACCTCGAGCTCGAGCGCCGGAGGCGGCGCATGGTCGAAGCACTCGGCGCGGAACGAGGCGAGCGCCGATGCCATCCCGTGCTGGCGCGCCTCGGCGAGCTTCGCCGGGGTGAACACGATCCGGTGACCGAGGACGGGGACGAACAGCCGCTCGATGTCCGCAGGTACGACGTGGTCGCGCTCGTGCAGGAGCGCCCAGGCCCGCGCGGCTCGCTCCAGGGCGAGGCTGCCGCGCACGGAGGCGCCGACGGCGGTGGAGCCCGCGATCCGCGTGGCGTGCACGAGCTCGACGATCCAGCGACCCAGCAGGGTGTCGATGTAGACGTCTGCGACCGCCTCCTGCAGCACCGTGACGTCGGCGACGTCGACCACGGGCTGCAGCGAGGCGAGCGGATGCGCGACGCGCTGATCGTCGATCACGCGCAGCTCCTCGTCGATCGTCGGGTAGCCGAGGGACGTCTTCAGGAAGAAGCGATCGAGCTGCGCCTCCGGCAGGGGGAAGGTGCCCTCGTACTCGATCGGGTTCTCCGTGGCGAGGAGGAGGAACGGGTGCGGAAGCTTGCGCGTGACGCCGTCCACCGTGACCTGGCGCTCCGCCATGCCCTCGAGCAGCGCGGCCTGCGTCTTCGGCATCGCCCGGTTGATCTCGTCGACGAGCACGACGTTGGCGAAGATCGGCCCGGGCCGGAACTCGAAGTCGCGGGTGCGCTGGTCGTAGACGGTGAGCCCGATCACGTCGCTCGGCTGCAGGTCGGGAGCGCACTGGATCCGGGACCCGAGGGAGCCGTCGATCGAGCCCGAGACCGCACGGGCGAGCACCGTCTTCGCGGTCCCGGGAACGTCCTCGAAGAGCACGTGGCCGCCACACGCGAGCGCCGCGAGCACGAGCGTGATCTCGTCCCGCTTGCCGTGAACCACGGTCTCGATGTTCACACGAAGCCGGTCGCCGATCGCCGCAGCACGCGAGATCTCGCTCTCACTGCTCGGCAAAGCCTCCACGCCGCGCAGTGTAGATCCCACCTCGCGCCCCACCCGCGCGTCCACGGGCTCGACGCTAGCCCGGGGCGGGCGGGAGCGCGGGCTTCGCCTCGCCGATGGGATCCGAGCTCGTGCCCGGGAGGACGGCGATCTCACCCTGGCGTAGGGCGTCGTCGCGCAGCTCGCGGATGCTCTCCGTGGCGACCACCGCCTCCGCGAGCGGCGAGGCGAGCAGCGCCTCTTCGCCGGAAGGCGCGACGACGGGGCCGCCGGACAGCACGACGCCGCCGACGCCGACGGCCACGAGCGCGAAGGACGCGACCTGCACCGCGACCCGCAGCCGCGCGGGGCGGCGCCGTCGTGGCGGCCGCACGGCGCGTCCGAGCTGCTCGAGCGGCGCCTGCCGAAGCGCCGACGTGATCGAGCGGACATCCGCCTCGAAGACCGCACACGCCGCGCACCTGCGGATGTGGGCGGCGAGCAGCGACTGCTGCAGCTCGGGCAGCTCGCAGTCGAGCGACCGCGAGATCAGCGCGCGCGTCCGCTCGCAGGACTCGGAATGACCACCTGTCACACAGGTTGAGACGCCGGTCGGCCGCGCGCAGTTAGTCGCCCGGCGAAAGCCGACCGGCCGTCACCTCTACGCGAAGCCGGCGCTCGGGTCGGCGAGGACGCCCAGCGCGATCAGCGCGACGCCGAGGGCGAGGAAGAGCCATGCAGTGGCGAGGGCGTCGGCGCGCTCGTGCTGGGTCGCCTTCCGGACCCCCCGCGCGGAGATGCCGATGCCGAACAGCCCGCCCACCGCGTCCCGCTCGTCACCGTCGTCGCTCATGCGGGGTCGCAGGGGCCCGCGCAGGCCCGCGAAGAAGCCGAGCACGATCAGGAAGCAGCCGACGACGTAGAAGCCGGTGGCGAGGGAGCGGTCGAGGGCCGAGCCGAGGAGCGCCCCGACGGCGAGGGAGACGGCGGCGGTGAGACCGGCGACGACGGCGACGAGCCCGACGATCCTGCGCGCCGCGTCACGCACCGGTCGTCTGTGCCATCTCCTGGGCGGTCATCGGCCAGCGCTCGAGCGGGTAGTGGCAGGCGACGATGTGTCGCCGGCCGATCTCGCGGAGCGAGGGTGTCTCGACGTCGCAGCGCCCCTCGTGGAAGCGCGGGCAGCGCGGATGGAAGTTGCACGCGTCGGGTGGGTTGATCGGGTTCGGCACGTCGCCCTCGAGCACGATCGGCCGGCGACTGCGCCCGATGTCCGGGTTGGGAACGGGCACGGCGCTGAGCAGCGCCCCCGTGTACGGGTGCTTCGGTGCCACGTACAGCTCGTCCCGTCCCGCCACCTCGGCGGCCTTGCCCAGGTACATCACCATCACGCGATCCGAGATGTGGCGGACGACGTTGAGGTCGTGTGCGATGAACACGTAGGTGAGCCCGAACTCCTTCTGCAGGTCCTTGAGCAGGTTGAGGATCTGCGCCTGCACGGAGACGTCGAGCGCCGATACCGGCTCGTCGAGGAAGATCAGCTTCGGGTTCACCGCGAGCGCGCGGGCGACGCCGATCCGCTGGCGCTGGCCTCCCGAGAACTCGTGGGGAAACCGGTTGTAGTGCTCCGGGTTGAGGCCGACCACCTCGAGCAGCTCCTGCACGCGCCGCTTGCGGTCGTCCGCGTTGCCGATGCCGTGCAGCTCCAGCGACTCGCCGATGATGAAGCCGACCCGCTTGCGGGCGTTCAGGGAGGCGTAGGGGTCCTGGAAGACCATCATCATGTTGCGCCGAAGCGGGCGCATCTGCCGACGGGAGAGCCCGGTGATGTCCTGGCCCTCGAAGATGATCCTCCCGCTCGTCGGCTGCAGCAGCTTGAGGATGCAGCGGACGAGCGTCGACTTGCCGCACCCCGACTCGCCGACGATCCCGAGCGTCTCGCCTTCGTGGAGCGCGAAGGAGATCCCGTCGACCGCTTTCACGGCGGCGATCTGCTTCTGGAAGACGATCCCGCGCGTGACCGGGAAATGCTTGGTCAGGTTCTCGACGACGAGTAGCTCGTCGCCCGTCGTCTCCACCCTGGTGTCCGTCACCGTCTCGGGCGAGGTCACCGTGCGGCCTCGGTTTCGTAGATCGCGCCCAGCAGCTGGCGTGCCTCGCGCTGCTTGGCGGCCGCGTCGAGATGGCAGGCGTCCTCGTGCTCAGGATCTCCGGGCACGGCGACGGACGGCGGCTCCTTCTCGTGGCAGACGGTCATAGCGTACGGGCAGCGCGGGTGGAAGCGGCAGCCGGGGGGCGGCCGCAGCAGCGACGGCGGCTGGCCGGGGATCTGCACGAGGCGATCGACGTTGACGTCGAGGCGCGGCAGCGAGCCCATCAGGCCCCACGTGTAGGGGTGGCGCGGCTGCTTGAAGATCGAGTCCGTGGCGCCCCGCTCGACGATCCTGGCCGAGTACATGACGAGGACGTCGTCGGCCGTCTCGGCGACGACGCCGAGGTCGTGGGTGATCATGATGATCGCCGAGCCGAAGTCTCGTTGCAGCTCCTTCAGGAGGAGCAGGATCTGCGCTTGCGTGGTGACGTCGAGGGCGGTCGTCGGCTCGTCCGCGATCACGATGTCCGGGTTGTTGATCAGCGCCATCGCGATCATCACCCGTTGCCGCATCCCACCCGAGAACTGGTGCGGATAGTCGTCGATGCGGCGATCCGCGCGGGGGATCTTGACCGCCTCGAGCATCTCGAGCGCCCGCGCCCGCGCCTCCTTCTTCGACGAGTCCTTGTGGAGCAGCACCGCCTCGGCCAGCTGCCGGCCGATGCTGTGCACCGGATTCAGCGAGGTCATCGGGTCCTGGAAGATCATCGCGATCTCGGCGCCGCGGATCTCGCGCAGCCGCCGTGAGCTCGCGGTGAGCAGGTTCTCGCCCTTGTAGAGGACCTCGCCCGAGGACATCGACAGCCGCGGGTCGTTGAGGCCCATG
>JAOUEK010000194.1 GCA_029858755.1 Thermoleophilia bacterium | reverse complement strand
ACCGAGGACGTCCCCGACGCCCCCGCGGAGATCGCGGACGTCGTCTCGGCCGTCCGCCTCGCCACCGCCGCCCCGCTCGCCGCGGGGCCGGTGCTGTTCGAGACCCTCGACGGACGCCCGTACGGAATCCGGCCGGTGCTTCCGATCGCCGCCACCCAGCCGCCCGGCGAGCCGACACGCCTCGACTCCTTTCGCGGCACGCTCGCGGCCGAGTTGTTGGCGAGGCTCGGCCTGGCCGACGCGGACACCTCGCTCGCCGAGGCGCTCGACCGCTGGGAGCTGTCGCTCTTCCAGCACGACCCGTTCCGCTGCGAGCAGCTCCGTGCCGCGCTGACGGCGGCACTCGGGGGCAGCTGGGCGCTCCGTGCGCCGGTGCTGCTCGAGGACGACCCCGCGCTCCGCGGCCGCGTGCACGCGACGCTGGTCGCACTGGCCGAGGGCGAGGACGCGCCGGGGGCCGCCGACGTCGTCCGTCGCGCGCTCGTGGAGACGCTGCGGCACGGCGACCGCCTCGCGCTCGCGCGTGCGCTCGACGGGGTGCTGCTGGGCCGCAGCGCGGCGCCGGCGCTCGAGCGGCTTGCGGTCTGACGCGGCGGGCGCCCCCCCGGAGCTAGGCTCGCCGCATCGATCGCGTCATCGTCCTCACGGGCGTCACCGGCTACGTCGGCGGACGTCTGCTTCGGGCGCTCGAGGAGCGCGGCGAACGCGTGCGCTGCGTCTCTCGGCGTCCCGGGCTCGTCACCGATCGCGTCGCCCCGACGACCGAGGTCGTGGAGGGCGACGTGCTCGAGCCCGAGTCGATGATCCCGGCGCTCGAAGGCGTCGACACCGTCTACTACCTCGTGCACTCCATGAGCTCGTCGCGACCGTTCGACGAGATGGATCGCCGAGCGGCGCGCTTCTTCGTCGACGCCGCCCGCGCTGCCGGAGTGCGCAAGATCATCTACCTCGGCGGGCTCGGCTCGGGCGAGCTCTCGACACATCTCGCGTCTCGCCAGGAGGTGGGCCGGATCCTCCGAGCCAGCGGGATACCGACCATCGAGTTCCAGGCGTCGATCGTGATCGGGTCGGGCAGCGCGTCCTTCGAGATGATCCGTTCACTCGTCGAGCGGCTGCCGGTGATGGTGACGCCGCGCTGGGTGCGGACGCGCGCGCAGCCAATCGGGATCGAGGACCTGCTCGCGTACCTCGTCGCCGGGCTCGACTACGAGCCGGACGGCGGCGAGCTGTTCGAGATCGGTGGGGCCGACCGCATCAGCTATCTCGACCTCATGGACGAGTACGCGCGTCAACGTGGCCTGCGACGGTTCATGATCCCGGTCCCCGTCCTGTCGCCGAGGCTGTCGAGCCTCTGGCTCTGGCTCGTGACGCCGGTCTACGCGGGGGTGGGCCGCAAGCTCGTCGACTCGTTGCGAAACGAGACCGTCGTGCACGACGAGCGTGCGCTCGAGGTGTTCCCCGTGCGACCGCGTCCCGCGGCGGAGGCGATTGCCCGGGCGCTCCTCAACGAAGAGCGTGAGCTCGCCGAGACCCGCTGGTCGGACGAGCTGTTCCCGGAGCGGCCCTACGGCGGCGTACGTCAGGGCTCCCGGCTCGTCGACTCGCGCTCGCGCCGAGTACCGTGCGCACCCCCGCAGGCATTCGAGCCGATCCGGACGATCGGTGGCAAGAACGGCTGGTACAAGGGAGAGGGCCTCTGGATGGCTCGCGGCCTCGTCGACCGGCTCTTCGGGGGGCCCGGATTGCGGAGGGGGCGACGGGACCCGTCTCAGCTGCGCCTCGGTGACGCCGTCGACTTCTGGAGGGTGGAGGCATACGAGCCCGATCGCCTGCTCCGGCTCACGGCCGAGATGAAGGTGCCTGGACGGGCGTGGCTGCAGTTCGAGGTGGAGCCGAGCGGAGACGGGAACTCCACGATCACCCAGACCGCGGTGTTCGAGCCGTCGGGCCTGCTCGGGCTCGCGTACTGGTACGCCGTGTGGCCGCTGCACGCGTACGTGTTCGGGGGGATGCTGCGCGAGATCGCCCGTGCGGCGGTGCGCGGGAGGCCCCGTCCGGCCGTCCACTGAGACGTCGCCCGTTGCGAAGTCGGCTCGAAGCCGGCACGGTGCCGTGACCATTCTGCCTCTACGGTGACGCCATGGACGAGGCGCACAGCATTCTCGAGCGGCTCGATCGGATCGAGTCGATGCAGCGGGCGCACGCGGACCCGGCGGAGCTGCTCGGGGAGCTGCGCGCCCTCGTCCGGGAGGCGGAGGAGTGGGCCCGCGCGGAAGGAGGTGATGCAGGCTGCCGTGCGGCCGCGCGCCTGCGGGCGTCGCTCGCGCGTGACATGATCGAGGCGTGATCACCCACTGGGACGAGCTGCAGGGCGTCCGGCGGGAGCGGGGGCACATCGCGGCGGAGTGGACGTCCCTCACGGGGCAGCACTCCGACATGGTCGGTGTGCAACGAATCCGGATCGACCCCGGCATGTGGTCGACGCCTCTGCACCTCGAGGGCTGCGAGGAGGAGATCTTCTACGTGCTCGCCGGTACGGGAGTGTCGGTGCAGGACGCCGGAGACGGGCTCGAGGCCTACGACGTCCGCGCCGGCGACTGCCTGGTGCACCGCGCCCTCGAGCACGCGCACACGCTGCAGGCAGGCCCCGACGGGCTGGACGTCCTCGCGTTCGGGCAGCGGAGCTACGCAGCGAACACGCTGCTGCCGCGCGCAGGTGTCTCGTGGCTCGGCCCGACCTGGGTGCTCGAGGGCGCCCCGGAGGATCACCCGTGGGCGCGGGAAGCCGCCGCCGGCCCGCCGGAGGTCGACGCGCACTCGCCGCGCCCCGACCGGATCGTCAACGTCGACGACGTGCCCGAGTTCGCGCGCTCCGGGGCGACCGTCGACCGCCGCGGCTGCGACCTCGGACGCGCCGCCGGCTCGGAGCGCACCGGGCTGAAGCTCTACGACGTCGCCCCTCGCCGGCTGATGAACCCCCCGCACGTGCACGCCGCCGAGGAGGAGGTGCTCGTCGTCCTGGCCGGCGCCGGCACGATCGAGGTTTGGCCGCATCCACGCGCGGCGACCGACCCGGAGCGCTTCCCGGCGGGGCACGAGGAGCACCCGGTGCGTGTCGGCAGCACGGTGGCGCTCCGGCCCGGGAGCGGGCGCGCGACGGCGCTGCGGGCCGGTGACGGCGGCGCGCGCGTCCTCGCGTACGGCACCCGCGAGCCGAACGACGTCACGTACTACCCTCGGTCGGGCAAGGTGATGCTGCGCGGCGTGGGCGTCGTGGGGCGGCTGGAGCAGCTCGACTACTGGGAAGGCGAGGACTGAGAATCGGTTGAAGGAATGCGACGGACCGCGGTGAACACGGCCACGTCATGGGTCTCATCCGCCTGCTGCCGCGCACGGGGCGGCGCTCTGACGGCGCGGTCGTCGTCGAGCCCGACACCGAACTCGACGAGGACGTCGGCGTGAGCGAGGCCGAGCGCGCAGTCGACGACGCGCCGGTCGCCGTCGAGGAGCTTCGCGACGTCGACGAGCTCGTGAGCGAGCCCGAGTCGCTGGCTCCCGCCGCGAGTGCGCCACCGGCTCCGGCGCAGGCCACGAGGGTCTCCGAGAAGACGCGGGTGATCGCGTTCGCGAACCAGAAGGGCGGCGTGGCCAAGACCACGACCACTCTCAACCTCGGCGTCGCCCTGAGCGAGATGGGGCACAGCGTGCTCCTCGTCGACCTCGACCCCCAGGGCAACCTGACGATGAGCCAGGGCATGAACCCGGACGTGATCGAGAAGTCCATGTTCGACGTCCTCGTCCACCGCGTGCCCATCTCCGACGTGATCGAGCACGTCGAGGTCGACCTCGCCGTCGCCTCGATCGATCTGGCCGGCGCCGAGCTCGCGCTCTCGGCCCTGATCGGACGCGAGCGTGCGCTGGAGAAGGCGCTGGTCGAGGTGCGCGACCGCTACGACTGGGTGCTCGTCGACACCCCGCCCTCGCTCGGCCTGCTCACGATCAACGCGTTCGTCGCCGCGACCGGGGTGATCGTCCCCGTCCAGTGCGAGTACCTCTCGCTGCGCGGCCTCGTGCAGCTCGAGAACACGCTCGCCATGGTGCGCGAGAACCTCAACCCTCGGGTCGGCGTGGACGGCATCGTGCCGACGATGTTCGACGGGCGGACACTGCACTCGCGCGAGGCGATCGAGATCCTCACCGAGAACTTCGGCGAGCTCGTGTACTCGACCCGGATCCGCAAGACGGTGCGCTACGCGGAGGCGCCCGTGAAGGGGTCGTCCGTCCTCAAGTACGACCCGGCGGGCTCCGCCGCCGAGGCGTACCGCGAGCTCGCCCGCGAGATCGTGGCGAAGGAGCTGCGCGATGGCGCGTAAGCGCGCGAGCATGCGCGAGGGGCCGCTCGCGGAGCTGTTCCGTGCCACCGAGGCTGCGCAGCGCGGTCAGCCCCAGCCCGCGCAGGGCGAGGAGCCCCGTGATGCGGAACCGGACGAGCAGCAGACGATCGCGTTCGACCCGACCGACACCGAGGACGCACGCCGCCGCGAGCTGGCGCTGGAGGCGACCGTGGAGCACGTGCTCGAGGACGAGGCGGTCGCCGAGGCCGAGCGCGCGCGGGGGCCTCAACCGGAGCAGGCCGCCAAGGCGAAGGAGACGCCACCCGCTCCGGCCCCGCCGCCGGCCGAGGAGCGCCCACGGGAGCGCCCCTACGAGCCTCCGGCCAGCCGCTTCGTGGCGCCGATGCCCGAGGGCGCGCCGCGGCTGAACGTGGCGCCGACGGGCGACCTCGGCTCGTACCTCGCGGTGATCAAGGTCGTCGGCGTCGGTGGCGGCGGCATCAACGCCGTCAACCGCATGATCGACGCCGGCATCGCACAGGTCGACTTCGTGGCGGTGAACACGGACATGCAGCAGCTCGGCCTCTCCGACGCCCCGGTGAAGATCCACATCGGAGAGGGCCTGACGCGCGGGCTGGGCTCCGGCGC
>JAOUEK010000193.1 GCA_029858755.1 Thermoleophilia bacterium | reverse complement strand
TTCGCGCCCGGCCGCGACCTGCTGCTGCTCCGGCTCGGCGACGTGCTGCTCGCGCCCACGATCTGCGAGGACGTGTGGCAGCCGGGCCCGCCGGCCACCGACCTGGCGCTGGCCGGCGCGCAGCTCATCGTCAACCTCTCCGCGTCGCCGTTCCACGTCGGCAAGGCCGAGGACCGCGAGGAGATGCTCGTCACGCGCGCCCGCGACAACGCCTCGTACCTGGCCTTCTGCAACCTGGTCGGAGGGCAGGACGAGCTCGTCTTCGACGGCCACTCGGTGGTGCTCGACGACGAGGGCGAGGTGATCGCGCGTGCCCCCGGCTTCGAGGAGGCGCTGCTCGTCGTCGACCTCGACCCGACCGAGGCGATCGGGCGGCGGCTGCGCGACGTCCGCCGCCGCGAGCTCGAGCGCTCCCGGGAGCTGCCGCCGAGCGCCGAGGTCGTCGATCTCCCCGTGCCCGACGTCGTGGCGGCGGGGGCACCCGCCGCCTCCGGCGTGACCCCGTTCGAGCCCGAGCTCGAGCAGATGCGGCGCGCGCTCGTCACCGGCCTCCGCGACTACGTGGAGAAGAACGGGTTCGCCGAGGTCGTGGTCGGGGTCTCGGGAGGCATCGACTCGGCGCTGACCGCGGCGCTCTGCGCCGATGCGCTGGGGCCGGATCGCGTGCACGCGGTGTCGATGCCGTCGCGGTACTCGTCCCAGGGCACGCGTGACGATGCCCGCGCGCTCGCCGAGGGCCTCGGCGTCGACTTCCGCGAGATCCCGATCGAGCCGACGGTGGGCGGGTTCCACGACGCTCTCGGCGGGTTGGAGGGGCTGGCGGCGGAGAACCTCCAGGCCCGGATCCGCGGCACGATGCTGATGGCGCTGTCGAACACGCACGGCTGGCTCGTCGTCGCCACCGGCAACAAGTCGGAGATGGCTGTCGGCTACGCAACCCTGTACGGCGACATGGTGGGCGGCTTCGCGTTGCTCAAGGACGTGCTCAAGACCGACGTCTTCCGTCTCGCGCGGTATCTCAACGAGCGTGCCGGCCGCGAGCTGATCCCCGTGACCACGATCGAGCGGCCGCCGACGGCCGAGCTCCGCGCCGACCAGCGCGACGACCAGTCGCTCCCGCCGTACGAGCTGCTCGACCCGGTGCTCGAGGCGTACGTCGAGCTGGACCGCTCGCGAGAGGAGCTGCTCGCGGAGTTCGACGAGGCGACGGTGGAGCGCACGCTCGCGCTCGTCGACCGGGCCGAGTACAAGCGCCGCCAGGCGCCACCCGGCGTCAAGCTCCGTCCGCGCGCCTTCGGCCGCGACTGGCGCCCGCCGATCACCAGTCGCTGGCGCGGCTGAGAAAGACGAGCGTCCGTTCGGGACATGACCCGGTGTCGGACACCGAGCCGTGTCAGGCAACACCTCGCCAGCATGAACCCTTGACAAACCAATCGTAAGTGATAACTTACGGTAAGTGTCAACTTACGATCATGCCCTCGATGCTCTCGGCGACCCGACGCGCAGGCGGATCTTCGACCTGTTGCGGCGGGAGCCGCGATCCGTGGCGGCACTGGCGGCCGAGCTTCCGGTGAGCAGGCCGGCGGTGTCGCAACACCTCCGCATCCTGCGCGAGGCACGGCTCGTCACCCACAGAAGCGAGGGCACCCGGCACGTGTACGAGGTGACGCCCGAGGGTCTCGACGAGCTTCGGGAGTGGCTCGACACATTCTGGGCAGACGCGCTCTACCGCTTCAAGGATGCGGCGGAGCAGAGAGGACGGGCACGATGACCGAGACCTTGACGACAGCGCCAGTGACCAAGTCGATCGTCGTTGGCTGCGACCGGGACACCGCGTTCCAGGTGTTCACGCACGAGATCGGCACGTGGTGGCCGACCGAGACCCACTCGATCAACGCCGGTGAGGTGGGCGAGGTGGTCTGGGAGGAGCGCGAGGGCGGCGAGGTCTACGAGATCTCCGCCACCGGGGACCGCTGCCGGTGGGCGACGGTGCTCACGTGGGAGCCGCCGCACCGGCTTGTGATCGCGTGGCAGGTGAACCCCGACCGGCTCGGCACCGAGGTCGAGGTGCGCTTCACGCCCGAGGCGGGTGGGACGCGCGTCGAGCTCGAGCACCGCGGCTGGGAGAGCCTGACCGACTCGGGCGCGATGCGCCGAAGCTACGACACGGGCTGGGATCACGTGCTGGGGCGCTTCACCGCGCGGCTGGCATAGCGGAGCACGGCGCGCACCATCAGCCGGCCGGCCGACGGGCAGTCGAGGGCATCGTGGACCGGGGCAGTCCCCAGGTGGACGGTCCCCGTCCACGCGAGGTCGGCGTTGAAGGCCCGGAAACAGCCCCTCGGGCGCCCCCGACCCCGACCTGCGCGGAGAACGACCCGAGCTGCCCGACGGGCGGCCGCACACGCGCATGGCCCCCGCTCCTACACGCCCACGTCGAACGGCACGAGCGGCGCCCCGTCGCGCAGCAGGGCGGGCAGGAGCTCGGGGAACCGCCGCGGGGCGAACTCGACACCGGTCGCGCCGACGACCTCGTCGAGGGCCCACCACCGCACCTCCATCACCGCCTCGGCCGCGAGCTGCTCGGCGCTGAGCCGCGGGCGGAGCTCGAAGCGAGCGGCCACGCGCTGCAGGCGATAGCGCTCGGTCTGGCCGTCCCAGCGACCACCGCCGAGCGGGACGACGTGCGTGCGCACCCACACGACGGGCCCGAGCTCCTCCACGGCGAGGACGAGACCGAGCTCCTCGTCGAGCTCCCGCGCGAGGGCGTGCTCCTCGGGCTCCCCCTCCTCGATCCCGCCGCCGGGAGTGGCCCAGACGTCCCCGTGGGGGAAGCGGAAGCGGACGAGCGCGACCCGATCGTCCGGGTCGAGCACGATCGCCCGCACCGCCGGTCGGAGCCGGAGCCCGCTCACGCCGCCAGACTACGCGCCGCGCGCGCCGACCCGCGTCCTGGCCACCACCTGGCGCAGCTCGCGGAACCAGCGCAGCCGCTCCTCCCACGGTACGGCGGCGTTGGCCGGCGAGGTCGACGGCAGCACGAAGAGCGACGTCCCGCCGAGTCGGCGCTCCTGCAGCCCGTGCTCGGGACGCTCCCGGAACGGCCCGCGGTACGCCTCCTTGCCGACGAACGCGATCACGCGCGGCCCGAGCTCGCGGGCGATCCGGTCGAGGCGGGCGGCGGAGCCGACGAAGTCGCCCTGCCGCAGGTCGCCGGAGCCCTTCGTCGTCCGGTACGCGGCGTTCGTGAGCCCGATCCCGAGCGCGAGCAGCGCGACCTGCTCGTCGGGGGCGTAAAGGCGCGGGGTGAAGCCCGCGACGTGCAGCAGCCGCCAGAAGTCGTTGCGCGGGTTGGCGAAGTGCGCGGCGGCGGCGGCGGACACGCGTCCCGGGTTGATGCCGCAGAAGACGACGTCGAGGCCGGGGGCGAGGACGTCGGGGACGGCGCTCTGCGTGCGGCCGCTCAGGCCGCCTCGGCCTCCTGCTCCTCGAGCGCCGCCTCGAAGGCCCTGCGGATGCGCTCCGTGAGCACGGCGGAGCCCTCGGCGTGCTCCTCTCGCGGGTCGATCAGGCGGATCGCGTCCTCCCCACGCCCCACCCATCCGTAGCAGCGCAGGTAGCACTCCTCCTCGGTCAGAGCGCGCAGCCGTGCCATGGCGCCAAGGTAGGCGACGGTCCGGACGGTATGGTGCACCCGTGGCCACCGCCCGCGCACGCACCTTCGAGTTCGCCGTCTCACTCGATCCGGACTGGACGGCGAGGAGCGACCGCGGCGGCGAGCCGCTCCTCCACGACGGCGACGCCTGGACACCGGAGCACCTCGTGCTCGCCGGCCTTGCCCGCTGCACGCTGACCGCGCTGCGCTTCCACGCTGCGCGCGCCGACCTCGAGCTCCAGTGCGACGCCGACGCGCGGGGCACGGTGACCCGACGCGAGGAGGACGGCCGCTTCGCCTTCGTGGAGATCGAGGTCGACCTCCGCGTCACGATCGAGCAGCCGCCGGAGCCGGATGCGCTCCGTGCCCTCCTCGCCCGCGCCGAGCGCGACTGCTTCGTCGGCGCCTCGCTCGCGGTGAAGCCGCGGTACGCGTGGGTCGTCAACGGCGAGCCCGTGGCGTGAGACGCCCTGTGTCGACCACTGTCGTGTCGATAGCCGGCACCGGCCGCGACAGCGGCCGCTTCCGGGATCGTCGCGAGCAGGGATCTGCCGTCGCAGATCCACGCTCTGCGGGGAAGACGACGTGATCGCGTCGATAGCCGGCACCGGCCGCGACAGCAGCCGCTTCAGGGATCGTCGCGCGCAGGGATCTGCCGTCGCAGATCCACGCTCTGCGGGGAAGACGACGTGATCGCGTCGATAGCCGGCACCGGCCGCGACAGCGGCCGCTTCAGGGATCGTCGCGCGCAGGGATCTGCCGTCGCAGATCCACGCTCTGCGGAGGAAGCGCTGTGAGCGCGACGCTGCTCGACGTCGAGCGCGTCCGGGCGGGGTACACGTCGCTCGCGCGCCCCCTGGCGTTCCTCGACGCGCCGGGCGGGACGCAGTGCCCGGACGTCGTGGTCGATGCGATCGCGCGGTACCTGCGCGAGGACAACGCCAACGTGGGCGCCCCGTATGCGACCTCGCGGGCCACGAGCGCCCTCGTCGAGCGGGCCCACGAGCGGGCCGGGGCGTTCCTCGGCTGCTCGCCGGGCGAGGTCGCGTTCGGCGAGAGCATGACCGCGCTCAACTTCCTGCTCACCCGGGCCCTCGCCCGCGAGCTCTCGGCGGGCGACGAGATCCTCGTCACCCGGCTCGACCACGACGCCAACGTCGCCCCCTGGCTCGCCCTGCAGGAGGACGTCGGCGTCGTCGTCCGCTTCGTCGACCTCCACGACGACCTCTCGCTCGACCTCGACGACCTGCGCGCGAAGCTCGGCCCCCGCACGCGCGTCGTCGCCTTCCCGGTGGCCGCGAACTCGGTCGGCACCGCACCCGACGTGC
>JAOUEK010000192.1 GCA_029858755.1 Thermoleophilia bacterium | reverse complement strand
GAGACGGAGCACGGCATGCTGAACTCGATCGGGCTGCAGGGCCCCGGCGTCGAGACGTTCGTGACATCGACCCTGCCCGCGCTGCGCGAGCTCGACGTGCCGCTCTGGGTGTCGGTCGGCGGCTTCGCGGCGTCGGACTACGCTGACATCTGCGCGCGCCTCGACGGAGAGAGCGGGATCGAGGCGATCGAGCTCAATCTCTCCTGCCCCAACGTCGAGGAGGCGCCGGAGACCGGGGCCGAGATCGTCGCAGCAGCGCGGGCGAACACAGGACGGCCGCTCTACGCCAAGCTCTCGCCCGCCACGTGGGACATCGCCACGACGGCGAGGGCGGTGGTCGCGGCCGGCGCAGACGGGCTCTCGCTGGTGAACACGATCCGAGGCCTCGCCCTCGACCCCTCGACCCTGCGCCCGGTGCTCGCGCGCGGGGCAGGCGGGTACTCGGGGCCGGCGCTGCGGCCGATCGCGCTCGCGTGCGTCTTCGCCTGCGCCCGTGCGGTCGAGGTCCCGATCGTCGGCATGGGCGGGATCGCCTCCGGGAGGCACGCCCTCGAGCTGGTCGCGGTCGGTGCGTCGGCCGTCGCGCTCGGCACGGTGCTGTTCGCGGATCCGGCCGCGCCAGACCGGATTCGAGCCGAGTTGGGCGCCGAGGCGGAGGCCCACGGTTACGAGAACCCCCTGCAAGCACGCGGAGTTGCGTTGTCCACATAGGAAAAACCCTGCAAAAACCATGGAAAGTTCCCGCTTGACCGAGGGCCGCGGTTCAGTAGACTCCAACCTTCGATGGTCCCGTCGAAGACGCATGCCCAGGCACCGCTCCGGTCCCTCGACCAGCGCATGGAGGCGCTGCGTCGGGCGAACGACATCCGCGTGCGTCGCGCCCAGCTGAAGAAGGATCTCAAGGACGGCCGCGTCCACATCGAGCACGTCCTCCTCGACCCGCCCGAGTACGTGTCGACGGCGAAGGTCTTCGACATGCTGATGGCGGTACCGAAGTTCGGTCGCGTCAAGGCCGCCCGGCTGCTCAACCAGTGCCGGATCAGCCAGTCGAAGACGGTCGGCGGCCTCTCCGAGCGGCAGCGCGGCGAGCTCGTCAACCTCTTCCACAACCGCTGAGCGCAACCGGTCACCCGGTCTTCGTGGTCACCGGGCCGTCGGGTGCCGGGAAAGGCACGCTCATCGCGCGGCTCGTGGAGCGACTCCCCGAGCTCGAGGTCGCAGTGTCGGCGACCACCCGCGCGCAGCGACCGGGGGAGGAAGACGGGCGTGAGTACTGGTTCCTCGACGAGCCGACCTTCCGGACGCGGATCGCCGAGGGCGCCTTCCTCGAGTGGGTGGACTACATCGACAAGCTCTACGGGACGTTGCGCAGCGAGCTCGTGCGCATCGCGGCGAGAGGCCGGGTGTGCGTGCTCGAGCTCGAGCTCGAGGGCGCGCTTCGTGTCCAGGAGGACGTGCCGGGTGCGGTGACGCTCTTCATCGCCGCCGACGTCGACGAGCTCGAGCGCCGGCTTCGCGAGCGGGCCACGGAGTCGACGGGCGAGATCGGCCAGCGGATCCGCCTCGCGCGGAGCCAGCTCGAGCAGGCGCACCGCTTCCGCTACATGGTGCGCAACGACGACGTCGAGCGCGCCACTGCGGCGCTCACCGCGATCGTCGAGCGGGAGCTCGCCTTCGCAGGTACCATGGCTGCTCGATGATCGAGCCGCGCATCGACGACCTGCTGCCGCAGACCGTGACCGACAGCGACCCGGCGTCGCGGTACGCGCTCGTGATCATGGGCGCCAAGCGGGCGCGTCAGATCAACAACTACCACCACCAGCTCGGCGAGGGCATGGGCCTCGAGGAGGCACCGCCGCCGCTCGTCGAGTCGCGCTCGAAGAACTACTTGACCATGGCGATGGAAGAGATCGCCCGCGGCAAGCTCAAGTTCTCGTACGCCACCCGCTAGCGCTTCTCCCGACCCGCTCGATGCCGTCGCGGACGCGCACGGGCACAATGTCGCGATGGCGCGCATCCTGCTCGGGGTGACCGGCGGCATCGCCTCCTACAAGGCCTGCGAGCTGCTGCGCCTGCTCGTGCGCGCCGGCCACGACGTGCTGCCCGTGGTCACCGCCTCCGCCGAGCGCTTCGTCACCGCCGACACGTTCTACGCGCTCGCGCGGCGCGAGCGCCCCACGGACCCGTACCCGCACCTCCAGGACGCCGACCTGCTCGTGATCGCGCCGCTGACGGCGAACACGCTCGCACGGCTCGCGCACGGGCACGCCGACGACCTCCTCACGGAGGCGGCGCTGGCGCACCGCGGGCCGGTGCTCGTCGCGCCGGCGATGAACTCGGCGATGTGGGAGCACCCTGCGACCCGGGCGAACGTGGCCGCTCTCGTCTCGCGCGGCGTCGAGCTCGTGGGGCCCGCCTCTGGCGAGCTCGCGGAGGGCGAGGTCGGCGTCGGGCGCATGGCCGAGCCGGAGGAGATCGCCGGGCGCATCGCCGCGCTGCTGGGCGGGCACGATCGCAGCTCACCGTTGCGCGGGAAGCGCGTGCTGGTGACGGCGGGCGGAACGCGGGAGCCGCTCGACCCAGTGCGCTACATCGGCAATCGCTCGTCCGGCCGCATGGGCGTGGCGCTGGCCGCAGAGGCGCTGCGGCGCGGAGCCGAGGTCACGCTGCTCGGCGCGAACCTGCAGGTCCCCGCGCCGGCGGGGGTGGAGCTGGTCGCGACCCCGACCGCCGCGGACATGCGGCGCGAGGCGCTGGCGCGAACGGCCGACGTCGTCCTGATGGCCGCGGCCGTCGCCGACTACCGGCCACGGCGGCCCCTCACGGGCAAGCGGCCCAAGGACGGCGAATCGTGGCATCTCGAGCTGGTGCCCACGCCGGATGTGCTCCGTGCCCTCGCGGCCGCGCGCAGCGACGGCCAGGTGCTGGTCGCGTTCGGTGCCGAGAGCGGGGAGGAGGGGCTCGAGCGCAAGCGCCGGATGCTCCAGGAGAAGGACGTGGATCTCGTCGTGTACAACGACGTGGGCCAGGAGGGCATCGGCTTCGACGCCGTCGACAACGAGGTCGTGCTGATCGCCCGCGACGGCGAGTCGCACGTGCCCAGGGCCGCGAAGGACATCGTCGCGAAGGTCATCCTCGACGAGGTCGAGCGGATCGTGACGGCGCAATCGTGAGCGAGCGCGCGGAGGCTGTCGTGCCCGGCGTCGGAGACGCCGCCGCGCTCGCCGACCGGGTCGTCGCGAGCCTCGCCAGCGTGGTGCACGCGCCGCTGGAGACGCTGCGCCTGCCCTTGCTCTGCTTGCTCGCCGAGGGTCACGTGCTCGTCGAGGACGTGCCGGGGGTGGGGAAGACCGTGCTCGCGAAGGCGCTCGCACGCTCGCTCGACCTCTCGTTCGCCCGCGTCCAGTTCACCCCGGACCTGCTGCCGGCGGACGTGACCGGGGTGAGCGTCTACGACCAGCGCACCGCGGTCTTCCGCTTCCGGCCGGGGCCCGTCTTCGCCAACGTCGTGCTCGTCGACGAGATCAACCGGGCGTCGCCGAAGACGCAATCTGCGTTGCTGGAGGCCATGCAGGAGACGCAGGTCACCGTGGACGGTGTCACGCACGGCCTCGACCGCCCGTTCCTGGTGATCGCGACTCAGAACCCCGTCGAGTACGAGGGCACGTACCCGCTACCCGAGGCGCAACTCGACCGCTTCGCAGTACGGATGGCGATCGGCTACCCGCCGCTCCTGGAGGAGGCGCGGATGCTCGCGGAACAGACGACGGAGCCACCGCTCGATCACCTCCGGCCGGTGGCCGGCCGGGCCGAGGTGGCCGCTGCGATCGAGGCGGTGCGGAAGGTCTACGTGGACGAGAGCGTGAACCGCTACGCGGTTGCCCTGCTTCGACACACGCGAGACGACCCGCGGCTCGCCCTGGGCGCCAGCCCACGCTCGGGGATCGCGCTCCTCCGTCTCGCCAAGGCACGCGCCGTGGTCGAGCGCAGGGACTTCGTCACCCCCGACGACATCCGCGCAGTCGCCCCCGCCGTCCTGCCGCACCGGCTGCTGCTCGCACCGGAGGCGCTCTCGGCCGGCGTCGCACCCGAGCGCGTGGTGGAGGAAGCGCTCGACGCGACTCCGGTGCCCGTGTGAGACGGCGCGGCCACGTCGCCGTGCTGCTCGGGGGAGCCGTGCTGGTCGCGGCCTGGCTCTTCGGCTCCGCGCCGCTGGCGCCGGTCGGCGTCGGCCTCGGGGCTGCCGGCGCTCTCTCCCTCACGTGGCGCCGTCTCCTCGCCGATCGCGTGACGATCGAGCGCCGGGCGCCGAGCCGGCTCGTCGAGGGACAGCGGCTGGAGATCGAACTGCGTGTCCGGGGGTCGTTGCTGCCGGTGGGACGAGCGACCGTGATCGAGCACGTCGGGGCCCTCGGCGCACAGGAGGTCCCGCTGCGCCGCGGGCGAGGCGCTCTGGTGGTCGAGCCCGTGCCGCGTGGCGTCTACGAGCTCGGCCCCGCCACCCTCGTGCTCGAGGACCCGCTCGGGCTCGAGCGGGTGACCCGGGCAGGAGCCACGGTCGACCGCCTCTGCGTGCGCCCGCGTGTGGTGAAGGTGGGGCGGCTGTTCACCGGCCGGGGCGGGCGCGCCCGCGGAGGTCGGGGTCGCCCCGTGCGCAGTGCCGCGGGGCTCGAGCCGTACGGCATCCGCGACTACCGCGACGGCGAGCCGCTGCGCTCGGTGCACTGGCCGTCCACCGCGCGGCGCGGCGAGCTGATGGTGCGGGAGCTGGAGGAGCCCGGGCGTGACCAGCTGGTGGTGGTGCTCGACGGCGACCGCGCCGGCGACGTGGGACCGCGTGGTACGTCCAGCTTCGACGACGCTGTGCGGGCATCAGCGGCGATCGTGCGCACGCTGGTCGCCGCAGGGCGTCGCGTGCGGCTGGTCGTGCACGGATCGTCGCGCGCCTCCTACGCCGTGAGCTCGCTGGGAGCGGAGTGGGAGG
>JAOUEK010000191.1 GCA_029858755.1 Thermoleophilia bacterium | reverse complement strand
ACAGCTCGCGACGAGGGGAGCGACGGCCGGCCCGGTCGCGCACGACCACCGGCTCACGGTCCACTTCTACAGCGAGGACGGCCAGATCGTCGCACTGAGCTCGCAGACCCGCATCGAGCACCCGATCCCCGGTGGGACGCTCCGCTCCACGGACTCGTTCGACGCCGTCCTCGTCCTCGCCGACGGGAACTGGCGGATCCTGCAGATCGAGCGGACCCGAACCTTGATCGAACGCTGATCCACGCTGCGCAACGCCTTGATCCGGGCTCTCTACGGTCACCTCTATGAGCTACGACGACTACCGCCACTGGCGAGACGGGGCAGCATCGCTCGACCCCGCCCTCTCAGTCATCATCCCGGCCCACGACGAGGCCCGCAGAATCGTCCCGACGATCGCCGCCGTCGCGGCCCACCTCGCGACATCGGGCCTCGACTTCGAGATCATCATCAGCGACGACGGCTCGACCGACGGCACGCCCGACCTCGTCCGGTCGTTGGGATTGCGCAATCTCAGGGTCGTCGAATCCAGGGTCAACCGAGGCAAGGGTGCGGCCGTGCGGGCCGGCGTCCGGGCCGCGACCGGCCGCCTCGTCCTGTTCACCGACGCCGACCTGTCCGCCCCGATCGAAGAGCTGGCGAAGCTGATCGACGCCGTGGCGTCCGGTGCCGGCGTCGCCATCGGTTCGCGCGGCGCACCCGGCGCGTCGGAGGCCCGCAAGTCGCCCCTCCGGCGCCTGCTCAGCGGGGTGTCGCGGCAGGTCGTGCGGACCCTCATGGGCATCGACATCGCCGACAGCCAGTGCGGCTTCAAGCTGTTCACCAGAGAGGCCGCCCGGACGCTGTTCGCCGCGCAGCGCACCGACGGGTTCTCCTTTGACGCCGAGATCCTGTTCCTCGCGCACCGGTTCGGCCTCCGCGTCATCGAGGTGCCGGTCCACTGGGTCGACGCGCCCGGCTCCTCGGTCGATCCCCTGCGCACGTCGGTCGCGTTCGTCCGCGATCTGCTCCTGGTGCGGGTGCGCGCCCTCACCGGACGGCTCGGGTCTCCCGGTACCGGCGCTACCGCGGTGACGGCGGAGCCGGGGCTGCGCCTCGCGGTCGTCACCGCCCTCCCGCCGTCGACGGTGACGCTGACCGAGTACGGGCACCATCTCGTGGAGCGGCTCTCCACGAAGGCCGAGGTGTCCGAGCTGATCGTGCTCGCCGAGGACAGTGCCGACGTGCCGTCGGGAGCCGGCCGCACGCAGGTGGTGCCGAGCTGGACCTTCGACTCGCCGACGACACCGTTGCGGCTGCTCGCAGCCGTGCGACGGCACCGGCCCGACGCCGTCGTCTTCAACCTCCACTTCACGAGCTTCGGCGGCCGCAAGATCCCGGCAGCGCTCGGACTGTGCACCCCGGCTCTGCTGCGCCTCGTCGGCGTCCCCACCCTGGTGCTGCTCCACAACATCATCGAGACGGTCGATCTCGAGGCGGCGGGGTTCAGCCGGGGTCGCCTGCACGACCGGGTGGTCGCGCGTATCGGCCGGATCCTCACCCGCATCGTGCTGTGCGCCGATCGGGTCGTGACCACCATGCCCGCTTACGTGGAGATCCTGCGGGAGCAGTACGGCGCTGAGAACGTGTACCTCACCCCGCACGGGTCGTTCGACACCCCGCAGGACTCCGTCGACGACCCCCGCTGTGACCGGCCCTGGCCGGCCGACGACCGCCGCCGGATCCTCGCGTTCGGCAAGTTCGGCACCTACAAGAAGGTCGACGACCTCATCGCAGCGTACCGGACCGTCCGGTCGCAACCGGGCCGCTTCGACGACGTCGAGCTCGTCATCGCCGGGACCGACAGCCCCAACGCGCCGGGCTACCTCGCCGGGGTCGCCGCAGCCAACGCGGATCTCGACGGGCTCCGCTTCACCGGGTACGTGGCCGAGGACGACGTCCCGGCGTTGTTCGAGTACGCGACGGTTGTCGTGTTCCCCTACACCGCCACGACCGGGAGCAGCGGTCCGCTGCACCAGGCGGGGGCCCACGCCCGGGCCGTCGTCGCCCCACGCATCGGCGACTTCGTCGATCTGCTCGCAGAGGAGGGCTTCGAAGCCGCATGCTTCGAACCGGGCGACGTCGACGGCCTCGCCGTCGCCGTCACCGCGCTCCTCGACGACCCCGAGGAATGCAGGCGCATGGGACGCGTCAACCACGCGGCTGCGCTCAGCCTGCCCCTCGACGACGTCGCCGACTGGCATCTCGGCCACCTGGAGGCGCTGATCGCCGCCTGAGCCCCTGGCCGTGATCTGCCCCCGATCGTGCCCACCGGACGAGTCCGGTGGGCACGATCGCGTTCGCCGCCCATGCCCGCCGCAACACCCAGCCGAGCCTTGAGCCGATCTTGAGGCGTCGCACGGAGCGTCTTGAGACCCGCTTCGCATGATGACGATCGACACCAACCAACCAGGAGGTCACCATGCAAACACAGACCGGTGCCGTCATCACGACCGCCCCCACCCCTGTCGTCGACGCCCCGCTCGTCATCGTGCTGCCCGCACGATTCGACACCCACGAGACCCACCGCGTGACCGAGGCCATCGCCGACGCCGCCCAAGGCGCCAGCGTCATCGTCGACTGCAGCACCGTCCGCTTCATGGACGAGGCCGCCATCCAGTCGCTGCTCGACGCCAGCCTGCGCTGCGCCGAGCGGAACGGGAGACTGCGTCTCGGTCCCCTCAGCATTGCCGCGCTGGTCACCCTCGAGCTCACCGGCAGCCTGGCCCTGTTCGACCTCGACGTCGACCCCGCCGACAGATGGTGCCGGCGATGACCCGCATCGTTCTGAGCGGCAATGTCGATCCCGCCACCGCGCTCAGCCTACGTGCGCGTCTCGAGCGAGAGACCGACGTCGCCCGGCCCCAGGTCGAAGTGGACCTCAGCCGCGTCGTGACGCTCCATGCCGCAGCGGCCAACGCCCTCATCCGCGGTCAGCGCCGTGCCCGCCGCGCCGCGGGCACCCTCCGGGTGATCCCGCCGACGGCCGAGGCGGCCGCTCGCACCCTGCACCACATCGGGCTCGTCGAGAGCGGGGCATGACCGCCGTGAAGGCCGACGCCCCGGGATTCGTCGGCGCCGCAGGCCTGCTGTCGCTCGCGATGCTCTTCGCGAGCGGCGCCAACTACGCGCTGAACCTCTTCCTCGCCCGGCGTCTCCCGCCCGGCGCGTTCGGGGACGCCACCCTGATCGTCACCTTGCTGCTCGGTCTGACCGCCGTGGCCGTGGCCCTGCAACTCGTCAGCGCCCACATGGTGAGCACCGCTCTCGCCGACCACGACGACGAGCGGCACGCGACCGATGTCGTCGCAGGCGTCAGGCGCTGGCTCCTAAGCAGGGCCTGGATCGCCGGCATAGCTGCCGCCGTGGCCGTGACGGCGCTCGCCCCGGTGCTGTCGGATCGGTTCCGCACCGACTCGGCCCTCCCGTTCGTACTCCTTGCCGTGGGCCTACCCGTCCACCTCGCACAGTCGGTCGACAGAGGCGTCCTCCAGGGCGGTCTGTGCTTCACCCGACTCGCATGCAGCTTCGTGGCCGAGGCCGTCGTCCGATTCATCGGCGGCATCGTCCTGGTCTCGGCCGGCCTCGGCGTCGACGGGGCCACCCTCGCGCTGACGGCCTCGTTCGTGGCGTCCTGGCTCGTGGTCCGCCCCTGGTCGCCCGAAGCGCCGTCCACATCTGCGGATCTGGCCGATCGCATCGCCGACGCCCGGCTGCTGACACGATCCACGGCGATCCTGCTCACCGGTCAGATCATCGTGAACAACGTCGACGTGATCATCGCCAAGCGTGCGTTCGAGCCCGACGTCGCCGGCCGCTATGCCGCCGTCGCGCTGATGGGCCGCGCCGTGTTCTTCCTGTCCTGGGCCGTCGTGAACGCGGCGTTCCCGCTGTCGGTGCGCGAATCGGGCGCGTCGTCGCAGACGATGCGCTGGGCGGTGGTGACCGTCGGCGCAATCTCCGCGACGCTCGTCGGCGTCATCCACCTCTCCGCCGAGACGGTCGTCCCGCTGGCGTTCGGCGGCGAGTACCGCCCGGTCTCCGACCTGTTCGCCACCTATGCGCTCGCGACGGCCATCTACGCTGTCGTCAACACGGTCGCGACCATCGACATGGCGCGCGGGCGACGCCTCACCCCCGCGCTGGTCTTGGCGGGCGGCCTCGTCCAGACCGCCGTGCTCTCGATGTGGTCGGACGGTCCCCGCCAACTCGTCGAGATCCAGGTGGCCGTGATGGCCGTGCTCCTCGTCGTGGTGGTGACCGTCCGTGCATTGCCGGCGCTCGACGTCAAGATCGGTGCACGGCTGCCGATTGCAGAACCGAGGCCTGTCCCGTGACGCCCCCCCAACTCCCCCTCTCCCCACTGTTCGACGAGGCGCCGATCGCCTATTCGATCATCGACCCCGGTGGGCGCCAGCTCGCCGGCAACCGCGCCTACTGGGATCTCTTCGGCTACGACCCGGCCGATGCCGCCTCCCTCGACGTGCTCCAGCTCACGCATCCCGACGATCGAGTCCGCACCCGCCGGTACCTCCGGTCGCTCGTGGCGGGGACCAGCGACGTCGAAGCCGTCGACAAGCGCTACGTCCGCGCCGACGGCAGCGTCTTCTGGGGACGCCTGCGGGCCCGGGTCCTGCGGGATGACGACGATCAGCCGCGCTACCTGCTCGGCGTGATCGAAGACGTGAGCGACCGCGTTGAGGCAGCCGAGCGCCTGCGGGAGATCGCCGACGAGCGCGCGACCTTCGCTGCGGTGCTCAGCAACGACATCCGCACGCCGCTGCACGCCATCCTCGGTCTGGCCGAGCTGCTCGCCGATCAGGACACGACCGATGACGAGGTGCTGCAGTCCCTGCTGGGGTCGGCGCGGGAGCTGCGGTCGATGGTGGACGAGATCGTGCAGCTCTCCCGGCTCGAGATGGGCGACATCCGCCCCGTCGCCGAACCGTTCTCGCCGCTCGCCA
>JAOUEK010000190.1 GCA_029858755.1 Thermoleophilia bacterium | reverse complement strand
ACTCGGGCACGTCGTGGCCGCCGCCCCGCGGCGAAGCGGTCTGACCAGGGCGCTAGGGTACCCGGGTGCCAGCGACGCACCGGGAGGAGCAGGTGGCGCGCGCCACGGAGGGAAGGCACCAGCCCGGACCACCGCCCCCCGACGCCATCCCGGCGGGTCTCTTCCGCGAAGCGTTCGACCGCTCCGCAGCCGGCGTCGTGATCGTCGCGCCCGACGGAACGTGCCTGCTCGCCAACCGCATGCTCTGCGAGCTGAGCGGGTACGAGGCGGCCGAGCTGGCCGGCATGCCCGCGGCGCACCTTGCAGTGGCACGTGCACGCCATCACGTCGAGCGCTTGCGACAGCAGATGCTCGACGGCAAGCTCGACGCAGCCAGTCGCGAGGCGGTGCTCGCCCGCAAGGACGGCTCTCATGTATGGGTGCGGGTGACCACGTCCCTGCTGCGCGACCAGAGCGGAGCGCCCACCTACTTCGTCGCCCAGCTGGTCGACGTCAGCGACCGGCGGCTCAACGAGGAGCAGCTCGCCCGGTCGCAGCAGATCGCCCGGATCGGAAGCTGGGAGTGGGACGTGACGTCGGACTCCGTCACGTGGTCCGACGAGCTGTACACGCTCTACGGTGTCGATCCGAAGACGTTCGAGAGCACGTACGAGGGATTCCTCGCACTCGTGCACCCGGAGGATCGGAGCGCGATCGAGAGGTCGGTGTCCGCGGTGCTCTCGGGACAGGAGGACGGCTACCACGTCACGATTCGCATCGTGCGCCCGGACGGGAGCGCGGTTCCCGTCGACGTCACGACGGAGGCGCTGCGCGACGACACGGGCCGGCTCGTCCGCCTGGCGGGGGTGGCCCGTGACGTCACCGCCGAGCTCGACGCAGCGCGCGAGCTGACGAGCCTGCGCGGGGAGCTGGCGCAGGCCCACCGGCTCGAGGCGATCGGGCGGCTCGCAGGCGGCGTCGCCCACGAGATCAACAACGCGCTGACCGCGATCGGCGGCTACGCGGAGCTCGTGCTCGAACAGCTGCCGCCCGGGCATCCCGCCCGGCGCGACGTCGAGTCACTGCGCCGGGTCGCCGGTGACGTGGCCACGCTCCCGCGGCAGCTCCTCGCCTTTGCCCGGCGGCAGTCGCTCCGGCCCCGCTCGGTCGACGTCGGCGCGCTCGTCGGTGACGCCGAGCCACTGCTGCGCCACCTGCTCGCACCCCGCTGTCACCTCCGGCTGCTCGGCGCCCCGACGGGCGTCCGAGCGACCGTCGACCCGGGTCAGCTGCAGCTGGTGCTCGTGAACCTCGTGCTCAACGCACGCGACGCGATGCCTGAGGGCGGCACGGCCACGATTGAGACCGACTGTCGCGAGCTCTGGGGAGCCGACGCGTCCGCGCTCGACGTCGCGCCGGGGACGTATGCGGCGCTCGTCGTCAGCGACGACGGCGTGGGGATGGACGAGGACACGGTGCGCCACGCGCTCGAGCCGTTCTTCACCACGAAGCCCGACGGGGACGGCGGCGGGCTCGGCCTCGCGACGGTCTACGGAGCTGCGCGCCAGTCGGGAGGCACCGTCACGATCGACAGCCGTCCCGGAGCCGGAACGCGTGTCGAGGTGCTGATCCCCGCCACCGTCTCCATGCCTCGCGAGCCTGTCGCGTTGAAGGCGCCGGAGAGCACGACGGTGCTGGTGGTCGAGGACCAGCCCGCGGTGCGCAGCGTCGCCGAGCGGGCTCTCAAGGCCGGCGGCTACCGCGTCGTCGGCGCCGCGTCCGCGGCAGAGGCGCTCGCCGCCGCCGACGAGCACCCGATCGACCTCCTCGTCGCCGACATACGCCTTTCCGGCGGCCCAGGGGGCATCGAGCTGGCCCGCGAGCTCCGCGCCCGCCAGTCGTCGCTGCCCGTCGTGCTGGTGTCCGGGTACACCGACGTCGAGCTCGAGCCGGGCGACCACGTGTTCCTGCCCAAGCCGTTCTCGCCCGGCGACCTCCAGGCCGCCGCGGCGGCCGCGCTGGGGCAGCCACCGCCGGCAGACGCCCCTCGCTCCTAGGAGATCAGCGACTTGCGCAGAGCCGTGGCGACGGCCTGCGTCCGGGTCGACGCGGAGAGCTTGGCCATCGCCTTGCGCACGTGCGCGCGGACCGTGTCCGGAGCGATGTGCAGCTCACGCGCGATCGACTCGTTCGAGTTCCCGTCTGCGAGGAGGCGCAACACCTCCAGCTCGCGCGTGGTCAGCCCGACCGAGAAGCTGCCCCCCTGCAGGACGCTCGCGGCGAGCGACGCGTCCACGTAGCTCCGCCCGGCGGCGACCAAACGCACGGCGCGGACGAGCTCGAGCATCGACGCGTCCTTCTCGATCACGCCGTCTGCGCCCGCCGCGAGCGCGTCCACGATCGTCTCCTGGTCGACGAGGCCCGTGTACACGAGCAGCGCCGTGTCGGGCGCGACCGCCCGCGCCCTGCGGATGATCTCGCCGCCCGTGAAGCCGGGCATGCGCAGGTCCAGGATCGCGACGGCAGGCCGGAGCCGCTCGAGCTCCCGCAGCGCCTCCTCGCCGTCATCGGCGATGCCGAGCACGTCGACGCCGTTCTGGTCGAGGAACCGTGAGACGGCGTCGAGCACCGCGGGGTGGTCGTCGGCGACCGTGACCGTGATCGTGCCGACAGGATGCCCCTCGGCTGCGGTGCCCACCTGGCCGCTTTCGGTCGTACGAGCCACTGGTCCTCCGGGGTGAGGCGATGACGCCCCGGAGCCCGCTGCCCCGGATCGTCCACCCATCGACGGCGACACGAACGATAGCGGCTCGACCGGTGGTGGGCGACATCAGCTTCAGGCTTCTGCGTCGGCCACGCGGGCGAGCGCCGGCCGGCGGCGGATGCGCCCGATGAGGACGACGGGCACCACGACGAGGAAGGCCGAGCCGAAGGCGAGCGCCGAGACGCCGAGCTGGTCGAGGGCGACGCCGCCGAGCAGGGCGAGCGCAGCAGCGGAACCGGCCGAGAGGGACTCGCTGAAGCCGAGCAGCTTGCCGCGCTCCACCGGTCTCGTGCGGTCGACGAGCTCGGCGCTGGCGGCGACGAAGGAGAGGTTCCAGCCGACGCCGAGCCCGAACAGGAGCACGGCCGTGCCGGGCACGCTGTCGACGGTGAACAGAAGCGCGCACGAGACGCCCATCACGACCAGGCCCCCGACGAGCGCGGGAGGGCGGCCGATGCGGTCGACGAGCGAGCCGACGACGAGCACGAGCGCGTACATGCCGAGCACGTGGGCGCCGATGATCGGGAACACGTCCTGCTGGTCGTGATGGTGGTGGTCGACGACGACGAACCCGGTGAGGTTCATCACCGACGCCATCACGGCGAAGCTGGCCACGGCGGCGAGCAGCGCAGCGAGGACACCCGGTCGCCCGATCAGCTCACGGAGAGGGGCGGCCGGCGCAGGCGGCCCGCCGTCCGGCTCGGCGGGAGCCATCAGCTTCGCGATCTGCAGGGGGTCGGGCCGGACGGCGAGGACGAGCGCCAGCCCGACGAGCATCAGCCCTCCGGCCGCCAGCCAGGGCACGGTCATCTCCGCGGGCGCCGGGTGGCGGCCGGCGAAGATCGGCCCGAAGACCGCCGGCCCGAGCACGGCGCCGAAGACCGCGCCGGAGAGCACGTATGCGATGCCCCGTGCCCGCCGCTCCGGCGGGTACATGTCGCCTCCCGCCGTGCGCACGAGCGTCACCGCGCCGGCACCCGCCCCGATCAGCACGAAGCCGCAGATCACGACGACGGTGGAGACGGCTCGCGCGCCGAGCCCGGTGACGGCGGCACCGCCGGCGCCGACGAGGAAGCCCGCTGCGATCACGGGCCGCCGACCGAAGCGGTCCATCATCCGCCCGGCGACCTGCGCCGACACGCCGGAGGAGGCGAGGAAGATCGCGGGCCCGAGGCCGAGCAGGCCGGTGACCCCGCTGACGAGCACGAAGGTCAGCGAGGCGACGGCGGCGACGAGCTGCAACGTCGCCGAGAGCACCCCCATCGACGCGGCGAGCAGCAGCGTGTTGCGGCGGATGGGCATGCTCTCGACGGAGATCGGCTCGGCCATGGAGCCGTCAGGCTACTCTGCCGGCCGCGACGGGGGCCCGGAGCCCCGAGGGCCCGCTGAATCGGTGGATCCACCGATGCGCGCAGGCGCTGCCGGGAGAGATGATCGCGCAGAGCAAGGAGGGAAGCAGATGCTCACGTACATCGGGCTGATCAAGCTCACGCCCGAGGGCAGGGAGCACCTCGCCGAAGCCCCCAAGTACCTCGAGAAGATCAAGAAGATCATCGAGGAGGAGGGTGGCGCGCTCGAGGACGTCTACGCGATGATGGGCCCTTGGGACTTCTTCGCGGTCGTCAAGTACCCCGACAACGAGACCGCGTTCCGCGTGCTCGCGAAGATCGGGATGCTCGAGATCGTGAAGACGGAGACGTTCCCGGCGGAGAAGGTCGAGGTCTTCTTCAAGACCCTCGTCTGAGCCTGCTCGGAGATACAGGGGGAAACGGGGCCGGCGACGGCCCCGTTCTTCGTCGTCGCTTGTCGCCGCGCCGGTGGGTGCAGCCTGAGAGGATGTGGTGGTGGTCGAGCGTGCGCACGTCCGCATCGAGTACTGCGTCCCCTGAGGGGCGGGACCGAACGCCGCCGGTCTGGCGGCGCGGCTGCTCGAGGAGCTGGAGCGAGTGATCGGCGCGCTCGAGGTCGTCCCAGGGGCCAACGGGATCTTCGACGTCCACGTCGACGGCGAGCTCGTGTTCGAGAAGAAGATGCTCGGACGCTATCCCGAACCCGACGACGTGCTGCCGCTCGTCCGGGCCGCGATCGGCGCGTAGCTCGCTCGGCCGGCTGCGGCGGTCAGGCGCCCGCCGCGCTGCCGGCTTCCCGGGGGCCCCACCGACTGCGGGCTGCGTGCGCGCGCTCGGCTACCGTGCCCGCGTGCCCGGTGACGCGGTGATCGAGACGTCGGCTCTGCGCAAGCGGTACGGCCCCGTCGAGGCGCTCGCCGGGATC